>NZ_VRVD01000501.1:0-3472 GCF_008040015.1 Methylobacterium sp. WL18
CCCGCTAGCCGCGGCCACCGCCGTGCATTCGGCGTGGAGGGCCGCGATGAAGGCCGCGCCGCCGGGCGCCGCCACGATGTCGCCGACCGCGGCCCGCATCAGCGTTGTCGCGCCTGCGAGCGTCGTCAGGAACACCCACTTCTCCCACATTTCCTGCAGGATCACGTCGCTGAGCCGCGCCTGGAACTTCAGGCCGCGCATCAAATCATCGATGGCCTCGATGCGGGCCGAGCGCGACCCGTCGCGCTCGCCGTAGGTGATGCTGCAGAGCTCGCTCATGTGCCGGATCGCGCCGTCCGGCGCGAGGGTCGCCGCGATGGCGCAGGAACCGCCCAGCACCCGGGCCGCGCCGAAGCGGGCGTCGAGCGCGTCGAGATGGGACATTCCGTTGAGTAGCGGCAGGATCGCGGTTCCCTCGCCCACCGCGGGCGCCAGGTCGGCAAGGGCGCTGTCGAGGTCGTAGGCCTTGCAGGACAGCAGCACGAGGTCGAAGCCGCCGGCCTGGGCCAGATTGTCGGCCGTCACGGTGGGCGGAGCGGGCAGATGCAGGTCGCCCAGCGGCGAGCGCAGCACCAGCCCGTTCGCCGCCAGTTTTTCGGCCCGGGCCGGCCGGACCAGGAAGGTCACGTCCGCCCCCGATTCCGCGAGCCGCGCCCCGTAATAGCCGCCGGTCGCCCCGGCTCCGACGATCAGCGTGCGCATTGGGTCTCTCCGGGTCCAGGTCGTTGTCGGCGTTCGGTGTCCTGAGCACGTCCCGTCATCGAATCAAGGGCCCAGTAGACGGTAGCGGCCGGTCCACTGCACCGTCTGCAGCTGCCGCACCAGTCTGGCATCCGCAGTCACCAAGACGCTATCCCATCGTTCAGCTTCAGCCACGTAGAGCGCATCGTAATGTGTACACCCAATGCTGCTCGCGATGCTGAGCGCCGTGTCCGCAATCTCGAGGATCGGTCGGAGATGTACCAGCATGCCTAGAGCCGAGATTGCTTCCCGCGCATGTTCGAGCGTGATCGCACCCGAGCGATGGTTCCGCAGAAGCGTGTTACCGACCTCAACGAGAATATGTTCAGGCGCAATCCGGGCGACGTCTTCGAGCAGGATCGCGTCCGCCAAATCGCTCTGCGGCTCCGGCAGGAACCATTTCGCAGCAACGCAGGCGTCGATGACGATCATCGTCCTTCGCGGCCTGCCCTGATCATTGGTGTGCTGTCGGGCAGCGGTTGACGAAGCGCCTTGGAGCGGATCGTCCGTACCAGAGCGATGGCCTCGGCCCCCTGAAGGACGTTCCTGTCCTTTCGGTCGTCATCGCGGTGGCGGTGCTGGTCGGCTTCCGCACGCCCGCCGACATCATCCCGTGGGACGTCGAAGGCGGGCGTATGCCGACCGAGCGATGGCGAGCTTGGGGTGGGCATGAGACCTCCGTGTCAGGTCCGCGACGGGTAGTTCGGGCTCTCGCGGGTGATGGTCACGTCGTGGACGTGGCTCTCGCGCAGGCCGGCGTTGGTGATGCGGATGAACTGCGCCCGCTCCTGGAAGTCCGGGATGGTCGCGCCGCCGACATAGCCCATGGCCGCGCGCAGGCCGCCCGCGAGCTGGTGCAGGACGTTGCCGACCGGGCCCTTGTAGGGGACCTGGCCCTCGATGCCCTCGGGCACGAGCTTGTGGGTGTCGTTGACCTCGGCCTGGAAGTAGCGGTCGGCCGAGCCGCGGGCCATGGCGCCCACTGAGCCCATGCCCCGGTACGACTTGTACGAGCGGCCTTGATACAAGAAGACCTCGCCCGGTGCCTCGTCGGTGCCGGCCAAGAGCGAACCGAGCATCGCCACCGAGGCGCCGGCCGCGATCGCCTTGGCGAGGTCGCCGGAATACTTGATGCCGCCGTCGGCGATGACCGGGATGTCCGCCTCGCCGGCGGCCTCCACGGCCTCCAGCAGGGCGGTGAGCTGGGGCACGCCGACGCCCGCCACGATGCGGGTGGTGCAGATCGAGCCCGGGCCGATGCCGACCTTGATGGCGTCCGCGCCCGCGTCGATCAGCGCCTTGGTGCCCTCGCGGGTGGCGACGTTGCCGGCGATCACCTGGACGGCGTTGGAGAGCTGCTTCACCCGGGCGACGGCGTCGAGCACCTTGATCGAGTGGCCGTGGGCGGTGTCGACCACGATCACGTCGCAGCCGGCGTCGATCAGGCGCTCGGCCCGCTCGAAGCCGCTGTCGCCCGTGGTCGTGGCGGCGGCGACCCGCAGCCGACCCTGCTCGTCCTTGACGGCGAACGGGTAGGTGACGCGCTTCTCGATGTCCTTGACGGTGATCAGGCCGATGCAGCGGTAATGGTCGTCGACCACCAGCAGCTTCTCGATCCGGAACTGGTGCAGGAGGCGCTTGGCCTCGTCCTGAGTCACGCCCTCGCGGACGGTGATCAGCCGGTCCCGGGTCATCAGCTCGGCCACCGGCTGGGCGGGGTTGGTGGCGAAGCGCACGTCGCGGTTGGTCAGGATACCGACCAGCTTGCCCCGGGAACCGTTGGGGCCGCGCTCCACCACCGGAATGCCGGAGATGCGGTTGCGCTTCATCACCTCGAAGGCGTCGGCCAGGGTCTCGTCCGGGTGGATGGTGATCGGGTTCATCACCATGCCGGACTCGTACTTCTTGACGAGACGGACCTGCTCGGCCTGCTCCGCGGGCTCAAGGTTGCGATGGATCACGCCCATGCCGCCGTTGGCCGCCATGGCGATGGCCATCGGCGCCTCGGTGACGGTGTCCATCGCGGAGGCGAGGATCGGCAGGTTCAGCGGAATCGTGCGGGTCAGCCGCGAGGCGACGTTGACCTCGGTCGGCATCACCGAGGAGGCGGCGGGCCGCAGGAGCACGTCGTCGAAGGTCAGACCTTCGATGATCGTGGCGGAATCGACTCGGGCCATGTGCCAACTTTCCTCGGACGGCCGCGCTGTGAGGGGGTGCGCAGCGGGATCGGGTTGGCAAGTGCCAGTATCATGGGGTCCGCGGCCGCGCCAATGCGCCGTCGCCGCGCCGCAGCGGGAAATCGCGCATGGCTCCCCCGCTTTTTTGCACCAGCGGTCGGGTCAGCGCGACGCCGGGACGGCCGCGCCCTTGTCGGTATATTCCGGCGGCAGGCCGATATAGTCGCCCAGGATGCCGTCGATGCCGGGAGCCCGGCCGTAGGCCTCGCAATCGGGGTCGAGCGGGGCCTCGCCGAGGGTGGTGACCCGGATCCGGTCCCAGGTCGGCAGGGTGTTGGGGGCGTTGAACGGGTCGTCGCCGGTGGCCAGCATGAAGCCGAAATCCTGGCCGAACTCGCCGGCGAGGTCGTAGGCGTCGCTGGCGCGGGAGAAGCGCGGCTGGCTCGTGAACGAGTTCGCGGCCCCGCCCCAGACCATGGCGGCGCGCTGCTCGCGGCGCCGGTCCAGCGCCTCGGCCTCGACCGTGAGGCTGCCGAGCCCGATCGGGATCCGCG
>NZ_VRVD01000502.1:0-3458 GCF_008040015.1 Methylobacterium sp. WL18
GGCGGACGGGGGCGGGGGCCTCGGCCTTCTTCGTACGCGCGGGCTTGTTCGTCCGCTCAGGCTCGGCCGGAACCGCCTCGGCCGGCGCTTTGGCGGACGACGCCTTCACGGGAGACGGTTTGGGGGCGGCTTTGCTGGCGCCGACGCGGGGTCCGACTCGGGTTCCGGCTTGGGCTTTGGCCATGAGGGCGGCGGTCTTTCGAGGCGTCGACGCGGTCGGGGCTGGCTTTGCGCGCGGGTCAGCCGCCGCACCCGCTCATGTCGAGCCCGGAGCGGTCGACGGCAAGGTGAGGCCGGCGGGACGCAGGCCCGACATGCAACGCCCTTGCTAGAACGAAACGCGTACGCCGGCAACCATGCGGTGAAACAGCGGACCGGGGAGGCGGCGAATCGCGGGCTTAGGAAATTTTGTGAAAAACGCTTATCTTTGATCCCGTGATCTTCGATCCCCCCGGGGTGATGACGAGGCCCCATGGCCACCATGACCATTTCCCTGCCCGATCCGATGAAGGACTGGATCGAGGCGCAGATCAGACAGGGCGATTACGCCAGCACGAGCGACTATGTCCGCGACCTCGTGCGCCGTGACCGCGAGCGGCGGGCCCAGCCCGAACTGACGGTTCAGGATCTGCGCCGAATCGTCGACGAGTCCCGCGCCAGCGGACCGAGCCGTCGCAAGGTCCCCGACATCGTCGCCCGGGCCAGGACGCATGCACAGGGCGACCAGCCGCTGGATGAGTGACTACACCCTCACGAAGAGGGCAGAGGCGGACCTGTTCGACATCGCCGTCCACGGCTACCGGCAGTTCGGTGTCCGCCAAGTCGAAGCCTATGCCGCCGGTCTGGAGCACGCCTTCCAGCTCCTCGCCGACAATCCCCGCATGGGCCGGAGGGCCGACGCGATCCGGCCCGGCGTGCACCGGCACGAATACGCCGCGCACGTGATCCTGTACGAGCCGGTGGATGGCGGCGTCCTGATCCTGGCCATCGTCCACGGCCGCAGCATGAGACGTCTCGCGCTTTAGTGCCTCGTCCCGGTTGCGAATTCTTACGACCCGGCGTTGCGGGCCATGAAGGTGGCGGGGGTGCCGTCCTCGGGATTCACGAACACGATGTCGGTGGGGGCCCGCCGCGGGGTGTCGATCGACAGGAACGTCACCGGCTCGCCCGGGGCGATCTCCGGCATCGCGTGCACCGTGCCCGTCTCGAAGAACAAGAGCTGGCCGGGGCCGAACGTCGTGAGGTTCGCGGGGTCGCCCAGCCAGACGGTGCCGCGTCCCGACAGGCAGTACAGGTACTCGTCGCAGGTGGCGTGATAGTGCGGCGGGGTCGGGCGGTAGACCCGGAACACCCGGGCGCTCGCCGCCGCCCGGTCGGTCAGGTAGGTGTCGACCAGGAGCGTCCGCGCGCTGTCGGGCAGCGCCGCCGCGAGCGCCGCCACGTCGAAGATTCCGGTGCCCGTCTCGGTCATGGCGCCCGCCTCACGACGCAAAGCCTTCGAGCACGATCTTGCCCTTGGCGCGCCCGCTCTCGATCAGCGCGTGCGCCCGCCGCAGGTTCCGGGCGTCGATCGGCCCGTAATGCTCGCCCAGGGTCGTGCGCAGGCGCCCCGCATCCACCAGCCGGGCGACCTCGTCGAGGAGCGCGCCCTGGGCGGCGATATCGGAGGTGCCGAACATCGAGCGGGTGAACATGAACTCCCAGTGCAGCGACAGGCTCTTGCGCTTGAGCAGCGCCACGTCGAGCTGCGCGGGGTCGTCGATCAGGGCGAACCGGCCCTGCGGGGCGATCAGCGTCGCGATCTCGGCGAGATGCGCGTCGGTGTTGGTGGTCGAGAACACGAGGCCCGGCGCGCCGAGGCCCAGGGCCGCCACCTCGGCGGAGAGCGGCTTGGCATGATCGACCACGTGGTGGGCGCCGAGATCCCGGCACCAGGCCGCCGTCTCCGGCCGGGACGCGGTGGCGATCACGGTGAGGTCGGTGAGCTGCCGGGCGAGCTGGATCGCCACCGAGCCGACGCCGCCCGCCCCGCCGACGATCAGGATCGCCGGGGCGGCGCCCGGAACCGGTTTCTTGGCGTCGAGCCGGTCGAACAGGGCCTCCCAGGCGGTGATCGCGGTGAGCGGCAGGGCGGCGGCCTGCGCCCAGTCGAGGCTGGCGGGCTTGTGCCCGACGATGCGCGCGTCGACGCAGTGGAATTCGGCGTTGGTCCCGGGCCGGGTGAGGTCGCCCGCGTAGAACACCGCGTCCCCGACCGAGAAGCCCTCGGCCTCGGCACCCATGGCGAGAACGGTGCCGGCGGCGTCCCAGCCCAGGACCTTGACCCCGCCGGCCTCGGGCTCGGCCCGCACCCGGACCTTGGTGTCGACCGGGTTCACCGAGACCGCCTCGACCTTCACCAGCAGGTCGCGGGGGCCGGGATCGGGCCGGGGCAGGTCGCAATCGACCAGGGCCTCGGCCTCGGTGATCGGCAGGGATTTTCTGTACCCGACGGCGCGCATCGCAATCTCCTCCGGCTGACCCGCACGGAGATGCCGTCCGCCTTCACGGCGCGCAAGTACGCACATAAAACGCCAATAGTGCCGAGAATGATACCGTCCGCCGATCGCCTTGGGATCCCGCCATGCCTCGCACCCGACACCATCGCGGCAGTTGCAGCCCCGGCTGCGCCGTCGAGGCCACCCTCCGGCTCATCGACGGCAAGTGGAAGGGCGTGATCCTCTACCACCTCATGGAGGGGACCCTGCGCTTCAACGAGATCCGCCGGCGGCTGGCGAGCGTGACGCAGCGCATGCTCACGAACCAGCTGCGCGAGATGGAGGCGGACGGCCTGATCGCCCGGAAGGTCTACGCCGAGGTGCCCCCGAAGGTGGAGTACAGTCTGACCGAGCGGGGGCGGACCCTGGAGCCGGTCATCCACGCGCTCAAGGTCTGGGGCGACCTGCATGCCGCGTTGCAGGAGGCCGAACGGCAAGAGGCCGGACTGCAAGAGGCCGGACTGCATGCCGAGGCGGCACCCACCGTCGGGACTGCCGCCTGATTGTGCATTGCAAGACGGGCCAAACCCCTCCACCGTAACGGTGTTTTTAGAACCGTCCCGGATGATTCCGGTGAACGTTGCACCAGACCGGGTTCCGATGGCCGTCCTCTCCTCGCTCCGCGCGCGCATCCTCGCGGTGGCGCTCGCGCCCTGCCTCGCCTTCGCGGGGGCGGCCGGGTGGGCGGTGTCCGACCAATGGGCGCGGCGCGCCGAGATGGACCGGGTCGAGACCCTGGTCGGCCTCGCCTCGCGGATCAGCGCCTTCGTCCACGAGGCCCAGCGCGAGCGCGGCGCCTCCAGCCTGTTCCTGGCCGCCAGGGGGGCACAGTTCGGGCCGGAACTGGCGGTCCAGCGCAGCCGCACCGACGCGGCTTTGGCCGGGCTCCCCGACGCGATGGCGGCCGCGACCGGCTTCGGC
>NZ_VRVD01000503.1:0-3456 GCF_008040015.1 Methylobacterium sp. WL18
GTCTTCCAACGCCGAAAAATGCTCCACCAGTGCCTTGCCTGACATCGGATGCCTCACCAGACCGAGGCCCCCTGTGAATCACGCAAAAGGCAACACCGAAATCCATTCCTTTCAAGCGATCGCCCTGCGTCCATGGTGCAGCGCAGTTGACCGTCGTCTGGCGAACGGCCATTGAGCGGCCTTCTCGACGATGGGATTCGACGAACGCGCCGGCGCAGGCCGCGCGGCGCGTGCCTGTCGCCCCACTGTCATACGCGCGCCATAACCCGCTCGCGAGCCGAACAGCGGACCTCAGGCGTCCGCCAGACAAGGACCTTCCGCATGACCGACCAGCCGTCCCGTCACCCGATCCATGGCCGCATCAGCGGCCCCATCGTGATGATCGGCTTCGGCTCGATCGGCCGGGGCACCCTGCCCCTCATCGAGCGGCACTTCGAATACGACCGCGCCCGCTTCACCGTGATCGACCCCGTCGACACCCACCGGGCGCTCGCCGAGAAGCACGGCCTGCGCTTCGAGAAGGTGGCGCTGACGCGGGAGAACCTGCGCGACGTCCTCACCCCCCTGCTGACCGAGGGCGGCGGCCAGGGCTTCTGCGTGAACCTGTCGGTCGACACCTCGTCGCGGGCCATCATGGAGCTGTGCCGCGAACTCGGCGCCCTCTACATCGACACGGTGGCCGAGCCCTGGCCGGGCTTCTACTTCGACAAGGACCGCAGCCAGGGCGACCGCACCAACTACGCCCTGCGCCAGGACATCCTCGACGCCCGCACCCAGAAGCCGGGCGGCACCACGGCGGTCTCCTGCTGCGGCGCCAATCCCGGGATGGTCTCCTGGTTCGTCAAGCAGGCGCTCCTGAACATCGCCAAGGATACCGGCGTCACCACGCCCGAGCCCAAGTCCCGCGCCGACTGGGCCGCCCTGATGAAGACCCTGGGCGTAAAGGGCGTGCACATCGCCGAGCGCGACACCCAGCGCGCCAAGAACCCGAAGCCCCGGGGCGTGTTCGTCAACACCTGGTCGGTCGAGGGCTTCGTCTCGGAGGGCAACCAGCCGGCCGAGCTCGGCTGGGGCACGCACGAGACCTGGATGCCCGCCAACGCGCGCGAGCAGGAGAAGGGCTCGCGCTGCGCGATCTACCTGCTGCAGCCGGGCGCCGACACGCGGGTGCGGAGCTGGGTCCCCACCGCCGGCTCGCAGTTCGGCTTCCTTGTGACCCACAACGAGGCGATCTCGATCGCCGACTACTACACGGTGCGCGAGGGCGATAAGCCGGTCTTCCGCCCGACCTGCCACTACGCCTACCACCCGGCCGACGACGCCGTGCTCTCGCTCCACGAGATGTTCGGCAAGGCCGCCAAGGTGCAGGACGAGCAGCACATCCTCGACGAGACCGAGATCGTCGACGGCATCGACGAGCTGGGCGTGCTGGTCTACGGCCACGCCAAGAACGCCTACTGGTACGGCTCGCAGCTCTCCATCGAGGAGACGCGTCGGATCGCCCCCTACCAGAACGCCACCGGCCTGCAGGTGACCTCGGCGGTGCTCGCCGGCATGGTCTGGGCCCTGGAGAACCCGGAGGCCGGCATCGTCGAGGCCGACGAGATGGATTTCCGCCGCTGCCTGGAGGTCCAGACCCCGTATCTCGGCCCGGTCGTGGGCGTCTACACCGACTGGACCCCGCTCACCGACCGCCCGGGCCTGTTCCCGGAGGACATCGACACCAGCGATCCCTGGCAGTTCCGCAACGTGCTGGTGCACGGCTGACGAGCGCCGGGCCGCGGTCACGTCACCACTGACGGAAGATCTGGGGGCTCACGACGTGCGTCCCCCTTCCCCCCTCAGCGGGGGAGGGAGACGCGCCTGGGTTCGGCGATGGCCCAAATCCGGCAGCGCTCTGTGAACATCGTACCCCGCACAGGACAGCGCCCCGGCTACTCGGCCTGGCGGCGGGTCACCAGCGTGCGGTTCGGCTCGACCTCGTTCGGGTCCTGCTGGTAGAGCGGTACGATCACCCGCAGCCAGCCGCGGGTCTCGCGTCCGCGGTAGTTGCGCTGGGCGACGTCGCGGGTGAGGTAGGCCTGCAGGTTGACCGGCCCGAAATTGTACCCGACCAGGCCGCCCACCGCGATCTGCCCCTGCGGCCGGTAGCTGGACACGCCGGTGGGCAGGTCGCTCGATCCGAACGCGACGGCTCCGACCTGCCACTTGCCGAACCTCTTCGCCGCGGTCAGGTCGAGGTTCAGGTAGTCCGGATAGAGGGCGCCGAAGGGCGAGCGCGTCTCGAGGAAGATCCCGTGGAGCAGGTTCGCCGTCAGGTTCCAATCCTGGCCGGTGTAGCTGATCGCGAATCGATGGGTCAGCGACGCAGACTGGGTCAGGAAGCGCGTCTCGATCGGCAGGTAACCGCCGAAGAAGTAGCTGACGCCGACATCGTGGCCGAGATCCCAGGCGAGCTGGGCCGCCAGCAGCGGCTGGCCGATTCCGCTCTGGTAGGGCGCGCCCTGGAGGGTGGCGGCCACCACCGGCTGGGTGACGAAGAACTGCAGGCGCCCGCCCGCGATGTCCCACGGCGTCGCCCACGCGAAGGTCGGCAGGTTGACGTTCGTCGCGGTGTCGCCCGGCCGCGCGCTGCGCGTGCCGAAGCTCGACAGGTTCACGAAGTACAATCCTACGGGGAGCTGCGCACCCACCGGCAGGCCGATCGTCTGCCCGGGCTGGGCCGCGGAAGCAGCGTATGCGGGTGCCGCCGCCCCCATGCTGTAGACGGCAAGTGCAGCCGACGCGATCCCGCGTAATCCCAGGCCAAATCCGGTCATCATAACCCCGGTTCAGAGCCCCGGAACGCGGGGCTGATCAGGGTAGGACGATCCGTCGAACCGCCTGCATCCCGACTCTACGGCCAAGCCGTGCGGAACGACACGCGCTCGACATGCGCGGCCTCTTGGCCGGGACTAATTCCGCCGCACCCGTTTTCGGCCATCGCGGTCGCGCTATTCGACCGTCACGCTGAAATCCGCCCGGTAGCCCTGGCCCTCGACCGGGTTGGAGACCCAGCGGCAGCGGCCGATCCGCAGGTCATGCCCCGCGTGGAAATGGCCCGAGATCCACGCTTCCGGCCGCGCGGCATCGGGGAGGTCGTCGAGCGCGGTGCTGGCGTAGAAGGCCGGCACCCACCAGGGTACGCCGGGCTGGTCCCGGTACCGGTCCGCCGCCAGGGGGCTGGCCGGATGATGGGTGACCACCACGGTCGGGCCATCGTGCGGCCGGCCGAGCGCGGCGTGCAGCGCCGCCCGCTCCCGAACATGCGCCGCCATGGCGTCGGCGGGCTGCCAGGCGGCACCGTCGGCCTTGCGGATCGAGCCGAGATACTCGCGGGAGCCCGTCACCGGATCGGTCATGCGTGCGGCCGCGAAGGCGATCGGATCGTCCGGGCGCCCGGACGATCCGATCGCC
>NZ_VRVD01000504.1:0-3449 GCF_008040015.1 Methylobacterium sp. WL18
TCCGCGCACCGCGACGGCCCCGCCGCCTCCGGCCAGCCCCACGTGCCGGTGCTGCTCGCCGAAGTCGTCGAGTCGCTCAAGCTCGACGGCGGCGTCGCCGTCGACGGCACCTTCGGAGCCGGCGGCTACACCCGCGCTCTGCTGGCAACCGATCCGACGCTTAAGGTGATCGGCATCGACCGCGACCCGCGGGCGATCGCCGGCGGGCAGGCCCTGGTCTGCGAGGCCGGCGGGCGCCTGCGCCTCGTCCCGGGCCGGTTCGGCGACCTCGACGCGCTGCTTACCGAGGCCGGCGAAGGCCAGGTCGCCGGCATCGTGCTCGATATCGGCGTCTCGTCGATGCAGCTCGACACCCCGGAGCGGGGCTTCTCGTTCCGCAGCGACGGGCCCCTCGACATGCGCATGGGCGGCGACGGCCCCAGCGCTGCGGACCTCGTGAACGAGGCCGACGAGACCGTGCTGGCCGACATCATCTATCATTACGGCGAGGAGCGGCGCTCGCGGGCCGTGGCCCGGACCATCCACGAGGCCCGCCGCCGCGGCCGGATCGAGACCACCGCCCAGCTCGCCGAGTTGGTCGCCGGCGTGGTCTGGGTCGAGCCCGGCAGCCACATCCATCCCGCGACCCGGACCTTCCAGGGCCTGCGGATCGCCGTGAACGACGAGCTCGGCGAGCTGGTCCGCGCGCTCCACGCAGCCGAGCGGGTCCTGGCCCCGGGCGGACGGCTCGCCGTGGTGACGTTCCATTCGCTGGAAGACCGGATCGTCAAGCAGTTCTTCGCCGCCCGCAGCGGTCGCGCCGCCCAGGGCTCGCGCCACCTGCCGGGCGGCCAAGCCGAGACGATCCGCAGCTTCCGCCTCGTCACCAAGGGTCCGGTCCTGCCGGGCGAGGCCGAGATCGCCCGCAACCCGCGCGCCCGCTCGGCCAAGCTGCGGGCCGCGGAGCGCACCGAATCCGACCTGCCCGAACCGCTCGCGGCGCTCCACGCGCTCGCGAGCCTGCCAGACACCGCCCGCGGGGGCCATCGCCGATGATCCGCCTGCTGAACCTCCTGGCGGTCGCCGGCCTCGTGGCCTCGGCGATCTACGCCTACTCGATCAAGTACGACACGCTTTACCAGGGCGGTCAGGTCTCGAAGCTGCAGACCGCCCTGCACAAGGAGCGGCAGGCGATCGCGGTGCTGCGCGCCGAGTGGCAGCTCCTGACCCGGCCGGACCGGCTGCAGGCGGCGGTGGACAAGCACCTCGCGCTGGAGCCGATCGGCACTAGCCACCTGGCCCGCCTGTCGGACCTGCCCGCCCGCCCCGAGCGCGGCGACGAGATCGGCCGGCTGCTCGCCGCAACCGCGACTCCCAAGGACAAGGGCGGGATCGAGCCGCGCACCACCGGCTCGATCACCCGCACCGTCACCACGACCCGCACCCCGAATACCGCTTCGAGGTAATCATCCGTGTCCGAAGACGCCGACCAGATCAGAGACGCGGCAGCCGAGGCGCAGATCTCGGAACACCCTGTCCCGGAGCCCGACGCACCGGCGCACGATGCGCCGCACTTCGCCGTGTCGGAGCAGGATGCGGCGGCGCTCGAGGCCGCCGCCCGGGCGCTGCACCCGGACATGCGTGCCGCCCGCGCCAAGGCGTTCGTGCGGAGCATGTTCCGGCTCGCCATCGAGCGCTCGCACATGCGCGTCGCCCTGGTCGGGCTGGTGTTCGTCGCGGTGTTCGGGACGATCTCGGCCAAGCTGCTGATGATGGCGGTGTTCGGCGATCCGCCCAGCCAGGAGCACCGGGTCGCGGCCGCATCCTCGACGGCGTTCCGGCCCGACATCGTCGACCGCAACGGCGAGATCCTGGCCACCGACATCCGCACCGTCTCGGTCTTCGCCGAGCCCGGCAACATCTACGACAAGGACGAGGCGGTGGAGCTGCTCACCGCGGTCCTGCCGGAACTCAATGCCTCCGAGCTGCGCGCCAAGCTGTCCTCGCGCAAGGACAAGAAGGGCGCGGGCTTCGTCTGGGTGAAGCGCGAGCTGACGCCCAAGCAACAGGCCGAGGTCCACCGGCTCGGCATCCCGGGCATCGGCTTCCTGCCGGACCACAAGCGGGTCTACCCGAACGGCGTCGCCGCCGCCCACATCCTGGGCGCGACCAACCTCGACGGCGTCGGCATCGCCGGCATGGAGAAGTACATCGACTCGACCGGCCTCCAGGCGCTCAACAGCTTCGGGCTGGTCAGCAAGCAGGCAGACCTGAAGCCGGTGCAGCTCTCCATCGATCTGCGCGCCCAGTTCGCCGTGCGCGACGAGCTGGCCTGGGGCATCGACCACTTCAAGGCCAAGGCCGGCGCCTCGATGATCCTCGACGTCAAGACCGGTGAGGTCATCGCCCTGGTCTCGATGCCGGACTTCGATCCGAACGACCCGAAGGACGCGCTCTCGCCCGACCGGATCAACCGCATGAATGTCGGCGTCTACGAGATGGGCTCGACCTTCAAGGCGATGACGCTGGCCATGGCGCTGGATTCCGGCAAGTACAACGTCAACTCGACCTTCGACACCCGCGGCGGCGTGCTGAACTGGGGCCGGCAGAAGATCCACGAGTATCACGGCACCAACCGGGTCATCACCATGCCGGAAGTGTTCACGCACTCGTCGAACATCGGCTCGGCCAAGATGGCGCTCGGCGTCGGCGTGCCCGGCCACAAGGCCTTCCTGAAGAAGATGGGTCTGCTCGACCGGCTGCGCACGGAGCTGCCCGAGAGCGCGGCCCCGATCGTCCCGTCGCGCTGGACCGAGATCAACACCATCACGATCGCGTTCGGCCACGGCATCGCGGTGGCGCCGATCCAGGCCGCGGCCGCTGTGGCGGCCATCGCCAACGGCGGCGACCTGATCACCCCGACCTTCCTGAAGGCGGCGCCCGACGACAAGGCCCGCGCCACGCACGTCCTCTCCGGTCAGACCTCCGAGGCGATGCGCTACATCATGCGCCTCAACGCGGCGGAGGGCTCTGCCAAGAAGGCGGCGGTCCCGTACTATTTCGTGGGCGGCAAGACCGGCACGGCCGAGAAGGTGATCGGCGGGCGCTACATCCACAACCGCCTGTTCACCACCTTCATGGCGGCGGCGCCGATGAACGACCCGAAGTACCTGTTCATCACCATCATGGACGAGCCGCAGGGCCTTCCGGAATCGGGCGGCTACGCCACGGCTGCGTGGAACTCGGGCGTCGTCACCGGCAAGGTGATCGAGCGGGTCGCCCCGATCCTGGGCCTGCCGCCGCAATTCGAGCCGCCGGTGCGACCGTTCCCCCAGATGGTCAAGCTCAACGCCTACCACGTCAACCAGTTGGGCGGCCCGTGAACGCGCGCCTCGCCGAGCTCTTCCCGGAGGCCGCCGGCCCGGCCGCCGACCTGACCGTGTCGGCGTTGACCGCCGACAGCCGGCAGG
>NZ_VRVD01000505.1:0-3448 GCF_008040015.1 Methylobacterium sp. WL18
GTGCGGGCCGCCGCGGAGGCGCTGCTGGAGGTGCGCGCCGAGAACCCGGCCCGGCTGACCCGGCTGGCCTGGCAGCTCGGCGGCAACCACGTCCCCGCCGAGATCGCCGCGGACGTGCTCTACGTCCCGGCCTCGCCGGCCAATGCCGAGCTGGTGCGCGGGCAGGGCTGCACCGCGAGCCCGGTCTCGCGTCCGTTCCGGCCCGAGCAGGCCGCGCACGACCACAGCACCTGCGGGCACGATCACGGCCATGACCATCACGGGCATGGTCACGATCACGACCACGGGCATACCCACGCACACGCCGACGATCACGCGCATGATCACGGGCACGCCCACGGCCCTGACCATCACGCGCACGACCATGCCGGGACGCATGACCATGCGCATCCCGCGCACGTCCACGGTCCGGGCTGCAGCCACGACCATTAGGGCCGCCCGCCCCGGGAGCCGAAGCGCGCCGCCGACCCAGGGGCGACTTCGGCGGGCTGCACGAAGACGTCCTGCCGACCCCGCTCTGTCGCAGAGTCGCGTCCTCTTGCCCGGGATGCACAGCATCCGACAGCGGGTGCTCGCCCCCTCCCGATCAGCCCCCCTCCAGTCCGCCGCCCTTATCCTCAGGTGTCAGCCGAGCGGGCCTCCCTCGTTCGCACGCGGGCGAGGTTGGGCAAGACCGGCCAGACAGGCTCCGACCTGGATCGTGCCGTCTGACCATCCGGGGAAGTCACGCCACGGGCCCCGCAACATTCGCGCGGGTGCGGGCAGAGTCTATCCCGCCTTAATCTATGTTTGGGCCGCGGCCGAACATTGCGACAGGTCTTTCGAACACCGGCGTCGATCCTTCGCGTGACGGCTTTCGATTCATCTTCTCCCCGGACGACCTGTCGCAGGCGGGAACAGCGACCTGAAACCGGGGTTGCCCGAGTCCCGACCAGCGGGCGCCCCCTCCCGGGGCGGACCTGCGCAGATACGGGCTACGGAGCGCATGCAGTTTCCCCGCGACGACCAAGAGCATCCGCGTGCCCAGGCCTTCCGCGACTTCATTCGAAATCCACCGTTCCCCTGCGTCGGCGCCAAGTCGGCGCTGTCGCGCGGGCGCATGAAGATCGTCGTGGCCCGGGACATCACCTCGGGCTGGGACGACATGCGCATCTACCCGGCCCTGCTCGCCTTCGTGGCGCGCTACCGGGAGGCGCCCGACCTGTTCCAGAGCTTCGCGGTGGTGTTCGAGGGGCCAGGCGACCTGTCCGAGGAGGCGTTCGAGCAGAACCTGTGGGCGCGGGCGCAGTCGCTGACCGACAAGGATGCCTGGCTCGGCCAGCCCCACGACGCCCGCGTTGCGGACGATCCGGACAACCCGCACTTCTCCCTGAGCTTCGGCGGCGAGGCGTTCTTCGTGGTCGGCCTGCACCCGAACGCGAGCCGGCCCGCGCGGCAATTCTCCTCGCCGGTACTGGTGTTCAACCTGCACGCCCAGTTCGAGCGGCTGCGGGCGGAGGGCCGCTACGAGAAGCTGCGCGCCTCGATCCTGGAGCGCGACGAGGCCCTCGCCGGCAGCCTCAACCCGATGCTGGCGCGCCACGGCGAAACCTCCGAGGCACGCCAGTACAGCGGCCGCGTGGTCGGCGAGGAGTGGCGCTGCCCGATGCAGGGCCGGCCTGCGGCGCCTACCGCACCGGCCACGGACGACTGGCACCCGCTGGCTTCGCCGCGCGACCTCACCGTCCCGACCAGCGGCGCCTGAGGCGCCACCGGATCGCGGTGGCGCCTGCCGCGTTTCCAGCCGGACCGAAGCGGGAGCGGAGACACCATGGACCGAGCGGATGTGCAGCAGATCGAGCCGCGCTCAGGCGTCGCGTTCACCCTGGACCGGGGCCAGCGGCTGACGGTGATCGACCCGCGCGGGGAGCAGGTCGCCGACCTCGTCGCCTACAACCGCCACGATACGGGTGAGGCGATCTCGTCCGGGCGGACCCTCGACTATGCCAGCCGGATCTACCTGACCACCGGAGACCCGCTCTACTCGAACCGCTCGAACGTGCTGCTGCGCATCGTCGAGGACACGGTCGGGCGCCACGACTTCCTGCTGACGCCGTGCTCGGCCGACACGTTCCGGATCATCTACGGCGATACGGACCCGCACCGGGGCTGCTTCGGCAACCTCGCCGCGGCTCTCGCTCCCTACGGCATCGCACCCGACGCGATCCCGGTGGCGTTCAACTGCTTCATGAACGTGCCGATCGACGGGACGACCGGGGCGCTCACGGTCGAGCCGCCGTTGAGCCGGGCGGGAGACCGGATCGTGTTCACCGCCGAGACAGACCTGATCATCGGATTGACCGCCTGCTCGGCGCTGCAATCGAACAACGGCAGCTTCAAGCCGATCCACTATCGGATCGACGCATAGGGCACACAACCTCGCCGGAGAGGGCAGATCTTCCGCGAAGAGGTTCGTATTATTTTCTTGTAGATCTCTTGATCCCGCGCGATCTTCGCGTGGGATGGCGATCGAATGTGTGTCCGGAGACTTGTCGAGGCTGGGAAGCGCATTCAATACGCTGTCGATACCCGGCGTGGACCGAATCTTTACCAATCCCGTGTCAAACCTTCGCCCCGGAACGGTGCCGTGGGGTCCGGGCCGCCGCGGGCGGTGCCGCCCCCGGCGCCGACAGCCCCCGACGGCCTTCACCCGTCCCGTTTCCGGTGCCCCGATGACACGCTCGCAGACCGACCGCTCGCCCGAGGGCCACGCCGCGCCCCGGTGGAGCCTCTCGAACGTCACGCTGCGCCACAAGCTGTCGGCAGTGATGGCCCTGGTGCTGGCGGCGGTCGGCGCCCTCAGCGGGTTGAACTACGTCGACACCCGCTCCTCGGCGCTCGAGGACCGGGCGTTGATGACCAGGACCCTCGGCGACGTCGCCCAGAGCCTGCTCGCCCATTACGAGGCGCTGGCCTCCGCTGGCCGGATGCCGGTCGATCAGGCCCAGAAGGCCGCCCTCGACGCGGTGAGCGCCCTGCGCTTCGGCAAGGCGGACTATTTCTTCGTCCTCGATTCGGATGGGCGGCTGATCGCCAACGCGTTCAACGCCAAGAACGTCGGCAAGGTGGTTCTGGAGCAGACCGACGTCCCGGGCGGGAAACGCTACTTCGCCGAGATGGTGGAGGTCGCCAAGCGCGACGGTGCCGGCTTCGTCGACTACATGAAGCCGCGCGCGGGCGGGACAGAGCCGGTCGAGAAGGTCGCGAGCGTCCAGATGTTCAAGCCCTGGGGCTGGGTCGTCGCCGCCGGCCTCTATCGCGACGACGTCCACGCGGCCGTGCGCCATCGCGCGCTGACCAATGCGCTCTGGTCCGCCGGCCTGGTGCTCCCGGTGCTCGCCCTGCTCGTGCTCATCGGCAACGGCCTGTCGCGGCCGATCGTGCGCCTGACCGCGGCGATGCGGGGGCT
>NZ_VRVD01000506.1:0-3437 GCF_008040015.1 Methylobacterium sp. WL18
AACCTCATCCGCACCGCATCCGACACGGACAGCCTCAAGACCCGCAGAAAAGCCGCCGCTTGGAACCACGACTACCTCAGAGCCATCGTCACTCAGACCGCCTGATCCCCTTCAAGCGATCGCCCTGATGATCGGTCGCGTCTCACATTTGAAATTTCTCGCCTGAGTTGGCGTGACATCTCACGGCCTCGCCATTGTCACCCCCGCCGCAAGCAAAGCAATAAATATAAATATCAAAAGAGCGCATGCGATTGCGTATCGCGCAGCCATCGGGCCAACGCCAATGAAACCTAAAATTCCACCAGACATATAATCGATTACGGCCGTATTACGTAGGAAATTTGGCGCAATTTATTTTTCAAGTATCTCCGGCAGCCGTCTCATTTCTTGTATAATATTTTTAGTAGCTTCAGTACGTTTGATTAATTCTTTGTGCTGGTCTTCCGTCAACGCCTGACCGGTCAAATTAGGAGTGAAATTGATTACATCATAACAAGTATTTACAATATTATTTAAATACAATCGGATTTCTGAATTGAATAGGAAACGCCCGTCATCGATTGTTCGTCGGAGTTCCTGCATTTTATGCAGATCTGGAACCTCGCCAGATCGCGTACTTACAACGAGCCTCATCAAAGATCGAGTTGCTTCTAGCACAGCCATCCGATCACCAAATGTATCAATTTTAAGTTTATCAAGCGTTATTTGAGCCTGCATATAAGCAGTTTGCCACTGTTTCGCCGCGAATAAACCTGTTATGCTTGTAGCCGCCACAGCAGCGCAAATGGTTGCGACGGGCCCAGCAAAATCTTTTACCACGTCATAGGCGCTCATCGCCGAAATCCACTTTCCTATGTGGCCCACATCCACCCGGCGGGGGCGTAACAGGTTTCGCGAGCGCAGCGATTTAACAATGTTCCATAACTGGATTTGATTGTTTTCGCAGCTGCCAGCGCGGACGGGGTCGTTGCCGACGGCCTATCGTCAGTCGGCGTCAAGGACGGCGAGGAGGTTCGACGGATCGCCGACATGGATCACATCGCCGGCGAGGTTCGCGCGCAAAGCCGCGATGGTCTCGTCGTTCGGGACGAGCGGATCGAAGGGCAGCCGCCCTTCGGCGACGACCCGTTCAAGCATCAGGCGGAACGCGTCGGACAACGAGAGTCCGACCGCGCCGAGAACAGCTTCGGCCTCTAGCTTGACGCCCGGATCAACCTGCGCCCGGACCGACTTGGCCCTCGGCACAGATTTGACCTTTTCTTTCGCGTGAGCGGCCATCGTCGCCGATCCTCTTGCCAACCCGGACTTCAACACGGTGCGGACGGCTCACAATGCATAGGCCGGCGCAGAATTTGGCTACTCAAACGCCCCGCGGCACCCGCCCCTCAAGCGGATAGGCCGGATCGTTGTAGCCCGGGGTGGTCGGGTGCCCGGCGGCCACGAAGCCGTCCACCAGCGCCTCGTCCTCCGGGGTGAAGGCGTAGTCGAGGGCGCCGAGATATTCCTGCCACTGCGCCTCGGTGCGCGGCCCGGCGATGACGCCGGTGATCAGGCGGTTGTTCAGCACCCAGGCGGTGGCGAACTGCCCGGCCGTGATGCCGCGGGCCTCGGCGTGCTCCTTCAGGGTGCGGGCGATGCGCAGGGATTCCGGGCGCCACTCGGTCTGCATCATCCGGGTGTCCTGGCGGCCGGCGCGGGATTCGGCCGGCGGCGGGGCGTCCGGATCGTACTTGCCGGTCAGCACGCCCCGGGCGAGGGGCGAGTACGGGACGACGCCGAGCCCGTAATGGGCGCAGGCCGGCAGGTGCTCGGTCTCGGGCATGCGGTTGAAGGCGTTGTAATAGGGCTGGCTCACCACCGGCCGGTCGATGCCGGCCTCGTCGCAGAGCCGGCAGATCTCGGCGACCCGCCAAGAGCGATGGTTCGAGACGCCGAAATGGCGGATCTTGCCCGCCCGCACCAGGTCGGCCATCGCCCGCACGGTCTCGGCGAGCGGCGTGTCGTGGTCCTCCTTGTGGAGGTAGTAGATGTCGATGAATTCCGTGCCGAGCCGGCGCAGGCTGTCCTCGGCCGCCTTCATCACGTGGACCCGCGACAGGCCGCGGTCGTTGACGCCGGGGCCGGTCGGGTTGGCGACCTTGGTGGCTAGGATCCAGGCGTCGCGGTCGCCCTTGATCGCCCGCCCGGTGATCTCCTCCGAGCGGCCGTCGGTGTAGACGTCGGCCGTGTCGATGAAGTTGACGCCCGCCTCACGGGCGCTGCCCACGATGCGGCCCGCGGTGGCCTCGTCGGTGGGCCCGCCGAACATCATCGTGCCGAGGCAGATCGGCGAGACCTTGAGGCCGGAGCGGCCGAGATTGCGGTGCTGCATGGGATCCATCCGGTGTCCGTCCGCCAGCAATCTCGGCGCCTGGGCGGCGAGGTCAACCGTGCCGGCGTAACACCGGGAACATCCGCGGCGAACCGACCCGCGCGGGGAGCGATCCCCACGGGCACCGGTTTCGCTCTCCGAGAGCCTGGCCCGAGCGCCCCGTCGTTTCCGATGTCAGAAGGCCAAGTCCGAAAGCAATGATCGACCGCCTGGCTGTTCCCCTCGGCATCCCCCTCCCCTGGCTCGACCGGGCCGGACGCCTCTCGTGGCTGAAGCTCGCGGTGTTCCTGGCCTGCATCGCGCCGGCCCTGTACCTGGCGGGGGCCTACCGGCTCGACGCGCTGGGCGCCAAGCCGATCACCGCGCTGATCCACGCCACCGGCGAGTGGGCGGTGCGCTTCCTGCTGTTCTCGCTGGCGATCTCGCCGCTGCGCCGGATCGCCGACTGGGCGAAGGTGCTGGTGGTCCGGCGCATGCTCGGCGTCACCGTGATGGCCTACGCGGTGGCGCACCTCACCCTCTATGCGGTCGACCAGAACCTGATCCTGACCAAGGTCGTCACCGAGATCGCCCTGCGGCTCTACCTGACGATCGGCTTCGTGGCGCTGATCGGCCTGATCGCCCTGGGGCTGACCTCCACGGACGCGGCGATCCGCACCCTCGGGCCGAACTGGCACCGGCTGCACCGGCTCGTCTACACGATCGCGGTTCTGGCGCTCGTCCACTATTTCCTGCAGTCGAAGATCGACGTCAGCGACCCGGTCTTCTCCGCCGGGCTGTTCCTGCTGCTCATGGGCTGGCGGGCGATGCGGCGGTTCAAGCTGCCGGAGCGGCCGTGGTCGCTGCTGCTGCTGGCGATCCTCGGCGGCCTCGCCACCGCGGGGCTCGAGGCCGCCTGGTACGGGCTGGCCAGCGGCGTCCCGGCCAGCCTCGTGCTGGCGGCCAACCTGGACTTCTCCGGCCCGCTCCGGCCGGCCTGGTGGGTCGTGGCGACCGGCCTGCTGATGCCCGCGATCGGGCTCCTGCGCGGCGGGCGCACCGCCGGCAAAGCCGCCAAACCGGGGGC
>NZ_VRVD01000507.1:0-3430 GCF_008040015.1 Methylobacterium sp. WL18
GCGCCGGCCGCCGCAGTCTCCGGGTCCGGCGGGACGGAATCGCCGAAGAACGGCACCGCGTCGCTGCCGCCGGCGCCGTTGCCGGAACCGTGGGGCTTGGCGCCCGGCAGCAGCGCCGGATCGGGCTTCACCGCCTCGGGGTCGACATGCAGCATCTGGGCGATGCGGCGGGTGAGGGTGTTGAACTCCATCGCCTTGAGGAATCCGACGAGCTTTTGCGGGTCGGGCTCGGGGACGCGCAGATCGTCCAGGTCGACTGGGACCGCCACATCCTCCACCAGAGCCACCAGCTTGCGCGACAGCTTGGCCTGCTCGACATTTGCGAGCAGCGTTTCGCGGCGCTTGGGCTGCTTGATCTCGCCCGCCCGCTCCAAGAGCGCCTCGAGGCTGCCGAACTCCTTGATCAGGGCCGCGGCGGTCTTCAGGCCGATGCCGGGCACGCCGGGGACGTTGTCGGAGGTGTCGCCGATCAGCGCCAGCGCGTCGCCGATCTGGTTGGGCTGCAGCCCCTCCCACTTGGCGATGATCGCCTCGACGTCGAGGTTGCGCTCGGGCCGATAGCCGGCCTTGCCCTTGGCGCCGGATTCGAAATCGTAGAACCGGACCAGCGGCCCGACGAGCTGCATCAAATCCTTGTCGGACGAGACGATGATGACGCCCGCGCCCCGTGCCTCCGCCTGCCGCGTGTAGGTGGCGATCAGGTCGTCCGCCTCGTAGCGCACCAGTTCCACCGCGTGCAGGCCGAAGGCCCGCACGGCGTCGCGCATCAGCGGCATCTGACGCTTGAGGTCGTCCGGCGCGTCGGGGCGGTGGCCCTTGTAGTCCGGGAACATCTCCTTGCGGAACGAGCCCTCGGACTTGTCGAAGATGATGCCGAGATGGGTCGGCATGATGCCGGCCGCGCCCTCCTGCAGGAACTGGGCGATCTTCGTGCAGAACAGCCGCACGGCGCCGGTGGGCAGCCCGTCCGAGGGACGCGAATTGTACTTCTGGTCCTGGTTGATCGACTGGAAATAGGCCCGGAAGATGAACGACGAGCCGTCGACCAGGATCACCTGATCGCCCGGGCCGACTTTTTTGGGACTTGCGGCGGCGGTCTCGACGGTCATGGGCGCAGGCGTCTCGGGGCGATCAGGGCTCGGGCACGCGGTCCAGCTCGGCACGGCAGGCCGCGACGAGAACGGGCAGTTCGTCGTGGACGGTGAGCCAGACGATGTCCAGAGTCACGCTGTCGTAGCCGTGGCGGTCGACGTTGCCAGCCCCGGCGATCTGACGCCACGGCACCTGGGGATGCCGGGCCTTCGCGGCGGCGCTCAGCCGGCGGCTCGCCTCCGAGATGATCTCCAGGCAGCGCACGAGGGCCTAGTAAGTCCGCTCGTCAGCCGCGAACGTCGGAAACATGAACCCAGCCACGAAGGCGACGGCCCGCTGCGCGTTGGCGACGATATCTGAGCAGGCGGCGCGGTCGCGCTCAGAAGGCGACAAGGGCATCGCGCTCGGCCCGCTCCCGGATCCGATCTTTCAGGCCGTCGCGGTTGGCGACATCGACGCGGATCGGAAACAGGTCGGCGATGAACCCGGTGACACCGACATAGTCGTACACGTCACGGACGACCTCGGTGTCGATATCGATCATCACATCGGGATCGCTTCCCGAATGCCCCTCCCCCCGGGCGATCGAGCCGAACAGGGCAGCATGTCGAACGCCGCGGCTTCGCAACGCGGCCTCGTTGGCGCGCAAGATCGCAATGGCGGCCTGACTGTCCATCCAGCAATGTTGATCCGGAACGCCCGCGCGCTGAAGGCTGAGCCAGCGCCAAAAAGAGAGCGGCGCAACTCTCAACAGGATGCCGATCACGCGGCCAATTCGCGCCCGATCTCCTCCACCCGCCGCAGGTCGTCCACGAACGCCGCGTAGGCTTCCGCCTTGGCCTCGTCGGGCAGGCGCAGCAGGTAGGACGGGTGGACCGTGATGAAGCCCTGGAAGCGGTTGTCGAAGCGGTCGAACCGGAACGGTCCGCGCGCCCGGGTAATCGGCACCGCCTTGCCGGTGAGTGCCAGCACCGCGGTGGCGCCGAGCGCGACCACGAGCTTCGGGGCCACGAAGTCGAGTTCCCGGTCGAGCCACCAGCGGTAATGGCTGACCTCCCCGGCCGTGGGCTTCTGGTGGATGCGACGCTTGCCGCGCTCCTCGAACTTGAAATGCTTGACCGCGTTCGTGAGGTAGCTCGCCCCCCGGTCGAGCCCGGCCTCCGCCATGGCCCGCGAGAGCAGCTGCCCCGCCGGCCCCACGAAGGGGCGGCCCTGCCGATCCTCCTGGTCGCCCGGCTGCTCGCCCACGAAAGCGATCGCGGCGCCGACCGGCCCTTCGCCGAGAACCGCCTGCGTGGCGCCCGGGACCAGCGGCTCGGTGCGCTTGATGATCGCGTTCAGTTCGTCGAGCGTCTTCGGGTCCTGGTCGGCCATGGCGGCGACGGCGCGGGCGGGTTCGCGGCGTGTGGGCACGGTCGGCTCCCTCTCGATCATGGCTTCGGTCCGCCCCGCCGCCGCCCGCACGAGGGCGGGGATCGCGGCGGTCTCGGGCATGTTGCGCCAGTACTTCTTGGGCATCTCCGCCCGCATCGCCTTCAGGTTGGTCCGGGCCGGGTTGAACGTGCTCTCGTAGTAGGTCTGCCAGCCGGCCTCGAAGCCGTCGCCCTCGGGCAGCGCCGTCCGGTCCCCGGGTGGGCCGTAGGTCAAGGTGTCCGTATCCCAATGCGCCGAGCCGTCGGGCGTCAGGATCGACCAGCGCATGCCGCGAAAGCGCGCGACGAAGAACGGCGCGGCCGCCTCCAGGATGTGATGGTCGGGCTCGAACCACGCCACGAAATGCTCGCCGCCCGAATCCTCGGCGCGGCGGAAGCGCAGGAAGGCGTGCATCTTGTGCAGGTCACGCCCGATCGCCTTCGCCATCCGGTGCAGGCGGTGGACCAGGGGATCGCTGCCGACCTCCATCAGGTGCCGCTCGCCCTGGCAGACCCGCCAGATCAGGGCGTAGAGCAGGCCGTAGCGCTCGGGATCACGGTGCGGGATCACCTGGGGGATCAACCCGGCGACGGCCTTGGGCAGGGCGAGCGGCGCGCTTGCAGCCTGAACCGACTCGGCGCCGAACAGGCCGGGCGAATCCGTCACCGACCACGTCACTGCCTCGGGCGGGACGCTCTGCGCGACGAGGCGGCGCGCGGCATCGCGAAAGCCGGTGAGATCGGCACCCGGACGCAGAAGGATGCTCTGCGGCGCGTGCGCATCCCCTCCCCCCTCTGCGGGGGAGGGTGGCCCCCGGAGGGGGTCGGGAGAGGGGAGCGCCGCATCCGGAGGAGTCGCGACGACCGCGCCATCCTGCATCGTCGCGCTGCCCCTCTCCCGACCCGGCCTGACGGCCGGCCCACCC
>NZ_VRVD01000508.1:0-3428 GCF_008040015.1 Methylobacterium sp. WL18
GCCCTCGCCTGCCGCGGCCGCTGGCGGGCCGAGCGGCGGGGCTGAGCGCGGTCGCGAAATCGTCCGCATCTTGCCCGAGATCGGGCGGACGCAACGTCCCGTCAGCCGCGATCCCGACGCAATCATGAGGGAATGCTGAACGCCATTCGGACACCCGACGAGGCCGCCCGCATGAAGTCCACGATCCTCGCCACCTTCGCCGTTCTCGCGCTGGCATCGACGGCTGAGGCGCGTCCCCACCGCCATCCGGCCGCGCCGGTGGTGAACAAGGCGGAGGCCGAGAAGGTTCTGGGCCCGCTGCGGCAGGCGGCGACGGAATGCTTCGCCGAGACCGTGCTGGCGAACCCGAAGGCGACGGCCGAGGCCCGGGCCGGCCATTGGTACGAGGCGGTGGGCATCACCGGTTTCCTGTGCCGCCCGGAGGTGGCCGCGATGATCCAGGCCCATGACCGGCTCTACGGCGCAAAGACGGGTGAGCGCTACTTCAAGGGCGCCTACGTCAAGCATCTCGACCAGCAGCTCGCCGAGCACCTGCAGCCGATGCTGGCCCACAAGGCGGTCGCCAGCGCCGAGCCGCCGCCCGAGAAGGCGACCGACGGCGACGCCCCGGGCAACTGAGCGGGAACCACGCGCCGGCACCGCGTCTTCCCGCTGAAGGAGACCCGATGCCCTACGAGTTGCATTACTGGCCGATGATCCAGGGGCGCGGCGAGTTCGTCCGCCTCGCCCTCGAAGAGGCCGGTGCCGACTATGTCGACATCGCGCGGCGGGACGACGAGGCCGGCGGCATCGAGCCGATGCTCGACCGCCTCACCGATCCGGGCAATCGCCGACCGCCCTTCGCGCCGCCGTTCCTGCGCGACGGCGATGTCGTGATCGGCCAGAGCACCGCGATCCTGCTCTATCTCGGGCCGCGCCTCGGCCTCGTCGGCGCCTCCGAGGCGGACCGGATCTGGACGCACCAATTGCAGCTCACCATCGCGGATGCGGTGGACGAGGCCCACGACACGCACCATCCCCTCGGGGTCGGCCTGTACTACGCCGACCAGAAGCCGGAGGCCGCGCGCCGGGCCGAAGGGTTCCGCCAGGACCGCATCCCCAAATTCTTCGGGTATTTCGAGCGCGTGCTGGCGGCGAACGGGAGCGAACGCCTGGTCGGATCAAAGCTGTCCTACGCCGACCTATCCCTGTTCCAGCTGGTCGCCGGATTGCGCTACGCCTTCCCGAACGCATCCAATGCTGCCCTGCGCGACACGCCGCATGTCGCCCGGCTGCACGAAGCGGTGGCGCAGCGCCCGCGCATCGCCGCCTACCTGGCGAGCGACCGGCGCATCCCGTTCAACGAGGACGGGATCTTCCGCCGATATCCCGAACTGGACGGTTGACGCTCCGAGTCACCGGGGCGGGTGGGCGATCAGGATGCCGGCCAGCCCGAGTGCGACGAGGCCCAGCACCAGCGACAGAAACCGCCAGAACAGCAGCGGATCGCGCTCCAGCAGCGACGCCCGTCGGGTCTCCGTGAAGGCCGGGTTGGGGTGCCGGAGATCGTGGACGAATTCCGAGAGCGCCTGGTACCGGCGGGCGGGATCGGCATGCACGGCCTTCCGGAGCGCCCCATCGACCCAGGCCGGCAACAGCGGCCGGGCATTGCAGGCCGAAATGTAGCGGAGCTTGCGCTGGGCCGCGCGCGTCAACGCCCGGGGCACCCGGTCACCGTAGGGCAGCCGGCCGGTGAGCATCTGGTAGGCGATCACCCCCATCGCGAAGATGTCGGAACAGGCCGTGGACGGCTCGCCCAGGAAGCATTCCGGCGCCGTGTATTGCACGGTCCCCAGGATCTCGGCCGCATCGAGCCTGGGATCGCCCTCCACCACCCCGGCCACCTTGGTGGCCCCGAAATCGATGACCTGGACGGTGCCGGCTTTGTCGATCAGGACGTTGTCGGGACGCAGATCCTGGTGGACCATCTCTTTTCGGTGGAAGGCCTGCACGCCCTTCGCCAGTTGCTCGACGAGGCCGCGCACCGCCTCCAACTCGGGAGCCGGGTGGTCGCGCATCCACTGGGTCAGGGTCTGACCCTCGACGTAGCGCATGACCGTGTAGAGGTGGCTGCGGCGGCGGGTCTGCGGATGGGCCTTGAGCACGTGCGGGCTGTCGATCCGCCGGGCGATCCACTCCTCCAGGGCGAAGCGCTTGCGCTGGGCCGGGTCGTCGCGCAGATCGAGGGATAGGACCTTCAGCGCGACCGGATCCCCGGTCACCGCGTCGAGCGCCAGGTAGACCCGGCTGCGCGGCCCGGAATGCAGCGTGCGCAGCAGCCGGTAGCCGTCGAAGTCGGCCGGCGGATCGAGCAGGGGTGCCGGATCGAGCCCCTCGACGCCACCGAGCAGGTCGGCCGGCTCGCCCTCCGGCACGGAGTCGATCCGCACGATCTGGACGGTCAGGTTGTCCGGGCTGCCGGCCTCGTGCGCGGCCTCCACGATCGCCCGGGCGGCGCCGTCGAGATCGTCTCCGGCCTCGGCGATCATGGCGGCCACGTCCCGCGGGCGGACATGCTCGTGGACGCCGTCGGTCGTCAGCACGAAGACGTCGCCGGCCTCCAGGCTCGCCGTGTGATAATCGATCTCGACATGCCCACCCGCCCCGAGCGCGCGACCGAGATACGATTCCGCCGCGGAGACCACGACTCTGTGATCCTCGGTGAGTTGCTCCAAGGACCGGCCGGCGACACGCCAGATCCGGGCATCGCCGACATGGAACAGGTGCGCGGTGCGCGCCTTTAGGACAAGCGCATCGAAGGTGGTGACGTAGCCCTTGTCGGCATCGTGCGGGTCGTGCCCGCGCCGTGTCTGCGCGTAGAGCCAGGAATTCGTCGCCGCGATCACCCGCTGCGCCGAGGACTTCACCGACCACGTGTCCGGGGTGGCGTAGTAGTCGCCGAGGAAGCTCTTGACCGCGGTCTCGCTCGCCAGGGCGCCGACCGCGCTGCTGCTGATCCCGTCGGCCAGCGCCACCGCGATCCCTTTGAGGCCGAGCGCCGGCTGCACCGGCACCAGGGCACCGTGGAAATCCTGGTTCGCATCCTTGCGGCCGGCCGCGCTGGCCTGCCCGATCGTGACGGCCAGGTCCGCGCTCACGCGGCCGCCGCGGACGCGTCGCTCCGGCCCCGATAGGACAAGGCCTCGGCCAGGTGCAGCCGGCGCACCTGCGCCTCGCCGTCGAGGTCGGCCAGCGTGCGCGCCACCCGGAGGGTCCGGTGGAAGCCGCGGGCGGAGAGCCGCATGCTCTCGGCCGCCTGCCGGATTAGGGCCGTCCCCTCGGCATCGGGGCTCGCCACCTCCTCGATCAGCGTCGCCGGGCATGTGGCGTTGGTGGTGGCGGCCGGCAGGGCGCGGGCGGCATAGCGCGTCGTCTGGAGCGTGCGGGCT
>NZ_VRVD01000509.1:0-3427 GCF_008040015.1 Methylobacterium sp. WL18
CCGCGAGGGCGAGCAGGCAGGCCAAAGCCGGCAGCGCGGTGGAAAGCATCCTCATGGCGTGTCCTCCGGCGCCTGTCCCGGCGCTCGCGGGCAGCATGGCGTCCCGCGCGGCCTGGGGCCAGCGCTCCCGCCCCGGTTCGGTGACACGGGGGACCGAACAGAAAAAAGGCCACTCCCGAAGGAGCGGCCCGAAGTCTAGGGAGGAAACGCCCAAGAAGGGCAGCGGGATCGCGACGCCATCGCCATCCCGCGCTGCACAATCTGCGCGCATGGCCGAAAATTACAAGGCCGTTCGGACAGAAAGGCTGTCCTTTCGTGCGGCCGCACACGCATCGCACCCCCGCTGTGTCGAAAATGTCGCATCTGCATCGCAGCCCAAGAGGACAGACTTCAGGCGATACCGGGCGGCAAATCCGACGGCAAACCGTTGAGAAACACGGATTTCGCCGTGCGGAACCGCGGCCCTGCGATGCCGTTCCACTGCGGCAATTCATGACGGCCGCGTGAAGGGACGAATTCGTTACCCGCGCTAGCTGTCCGGCCAAGTCTCCGTCGGGACGGACAAAGAAGGACAGCGTGCGGGTATGGCGATCCAGGGCGAGCGGATCCGGGTTCTCAACGACGTCGAGCCGCGGGCGGACGGGCGCTACGTCCTGTACCTCCTCCAGCAGGCCAACCGCGCCCAGTTCAATCCGGCCCTGGAATTCGCCATCGAGGAGGCGAACCGCCTCGGCCTGCCGGTGGTCGCCTGCTTCGGCCTGCTCGACGGCAAGAGCGGTTTCCCGGAGGCCAACGCCCGGCACTACGCCTTCCTGCTCCAGGGTCTCGCGGATGCGAAGGCGGGGCTGGAGAAGCGCGGCGTCGGGTTCGTGATGCGCAAGTGCGCGCCCGCCAAGATCGCGATCGACCTCGCAAAGGAGGCGGCGCTGCTGGTCCTGGACCGGGGCTACCTCGCGATCCAGAAGGGCTGGTACCGGGAGATCGCGAAGGCGGTGAAGACCCGCATCGTCCAGGTCGAGGGCGACGTGGTCGTCCCCGTCGAGACGGCGTCGAACAAGCACGAATTCGCCGCCCGCACGCTCCGGCCGAAGCTGAACCGGCTCTGGGACCCGTTCATCGCCGACCTGAAGCCGCGCAAGCCCAAGCACGCGGCGAAGGGCGTCACGCCCGACGGCGAGATCGACGTGTCCGATCCGGAGGCGGTGCTGGCCGGCATGAGCCTCGACCGGGAGGTCGGCCCGGTGAAGCGCTTCGTCGGCGGCGAGACCGAGGCGCGCAAGCGGCTCAAGGCGTTCCTCAAGGAAGGGTTCGAGGGCTACGGCAACGGCCGCAACAGGCCGGAGGCGGCGGCCGCCTCGCACATGAGCCCGTTCCTGCATTTCGGCCAGATCTCGCCGGTGGAGATCGCCCTGGCGGTGCGGGAGGCCAAGGCTGGCGACGACGACGACCGCGGCGCCTACCTGGAGGAGCTGATCGTGCGGCGCGAACTCGCCATGAACCACGTGTTCTACACGGAGGGCTACGACGACTACGACAAGGCGGTTCCGGACTGGGCGCGCAAGACGCTCTCCGAGCAGGCCGAGGACGAGCGACCGAACCTCTATTCGGAGGATCAGCTCGCGGCCGGCGAGACCCACGACCTCTACTGGAACGCCGCGATGCGCGAGATGCGCGAGACCGGCTACATGCACAACCAGCTGCGCATGTACTGGGGCAAGAAGATCCTGGAATGGTCGCCCTCGGCGAAGGAGGGTTTTGGCCGGACGCTCCGGCTCAACAACCGCTACTTCCTGGACGGGCGCGACGCGAACTCCTTCACCAACGTCGCCTGGGTGTACGGCCTCCACGACCGCCCCTGGCAGCGCCGCCCGATCTTCGGCACGGTCCGCTACCAGAGCGAGAACTCGCTGAAGAAGTTCGACGCGAAGGCCTATGTGAAGGCGGTGGAGCGGTTGTGCGCGGCGGAGGGCTGAGGGGCGTGCTCGCGCAACGCCGCTTGAGGGTCGGCCAGCGAACGAGGTCGTGAAAACCGGACATGCATGTCCGCTCCGACTTGATGTTCGGACAGAGACGTCCGATGCTGCCCCCATTGAAACGGAGTCCGGGACATGAAGCGGGAGGATCTCATCCGGGATCTGCGGCGCTTCGCCAGGAAGAACGGTCTCGCCTTCGCTCTGCTGAAGGATAGGGGCAAGGGATTGCACTACACGGTCAAGGTCGGCGACAGGACCACCACCGTCCAGAGCGGCGAACTCAAGCCCCTCTGGGTCAAGCGGATCCTGAAGCAACTGGAGATCGACCTCGATGCCTTCTAGGCGAAGGTGTCGCCCCGTCTCGTTTCGGCCTCTTGCACGGACAAAGGTCCGACCATGGATTTTCACTGGACTTACGCGGTCGCGCTCCGGCGTGAGGAGGACGGCTCCGTCGGGGCCTATGCGGCGGCGATGCCCGACGCCGTCGCGTTCGGCGGCGACGAGGCCGAGGCGCTTGCCGAGATGGCGCAGGCCCTGAACGCGGCGGTGCGGGGGCGCATCCATTTCGGCATGGACCTGGAGCCGCCCCCGGCGGCCGTCGCCGCGGCCGAGGGGTTGCACCGGATCGCCCTCGCTCCGGCGCTCGCCGCCAAGGCGACGATCTATGTCCTGTGGCGCGACTCGGGCCTGTCCAAGGTCGCCCTGGCGAAGTTGCTCGATGTCGATGAGCGGGAGGCCCGGCGCGTCCTCGATCCCGATCACCCGACCGGCCTCGACCGGCTGGCCGCCGCCGCGGACGTGTTCGGGCATCGGCTGACGGTCGGCGCCGTGCCGGCGTAACGGCGCGGGGGAGGGGGCGCCCCATTCCCCGCAAGCCACGCTATACCGCAGGTTCCGGCTGTGCGGACGAAGTGCCTTTTCATGACCGAGATGCGGGACGCGCCGACGACGACAGAGCCCGCCGCGTCGGGCCCGAAACGCTCCCGCTACCGCCGTTCGATCACGCGCCTGCGCTCGGCCTCGCGGGAGGCCTATCCGCTTTGGCGGGGGCGGCTGCTGTTCCTCGCGGGCGGCATCTGCGTCGGCCTGGCCGCGGTGCTGATGGCCAAGGGCGCCGACCTCGCGCAGGACGGGTTCCGGCGGCTCACCGCGCCCTCGCCGCTGATCGCGCTGGTGCTCACGCCCGCGGGCTTCGCGCTCGCGGCCTTGCTCGCCCGGACGGTGTTCCCGAACTCGCAAGGGTCCGGCATCCCGCAGGTGATCGCCGCCCGGCACGCCCGGGATGCGCGCTTCCGGTTCTCGCTGATCTCGCCGCGGGTGGCGTGCGGAAAGGTGCTGGTCCTGTTCCTCGGCCTGCTCTGCGGCGCCTCGGCCGGCCGCGAGGGGCCGACCGTGCAGGTCGGCGCCGCGATCATGGCCGCCTTCGGCCGCCTGACGCCGGACCGCCTGCCGGG
>NZ_VRVD01000050.1:0-16601 GCF_008040015.1 Methylobacterium sp. WL18
GCCTACCTCGCCGACGTCATCACCCGCATCGTCGAGGGCCACCCGCAGCGCCATCTCGACGATCTGCTGCCATGGGCCTACCCGGCCATGCCAGCCCTCAGAGCCGTGGCCTGAAAACAGCGCTTACCGTCCATCGATCGCCGAACCACCCGCGGCGCCAGCGATGGCATGAGTCAGAGGATGCACAAGCGCATCGAGGAGGGCTTTAGCTGGATCAACACCGTCGGTGGCCCGTGCAAGACCCGCTTCAGGGATCGCAACAAGGTCGGAACGGCCTTCGCTTTAACGGCGGCCTACAACCTGGTCCGCTTGCCCAAGTCCCTCGGAGCCCCAGCGTGAGCGTCCTGGGCAAGTGGCGGATCGTCGAGTTCCCCGGCTACGGGGACGATTACGCCGACATGGTCGGTCCGGCCTACATCCTCTTCGAGAACGGACGTGGTGAGTTCGCGTTCGGATGTGTTACCGGGGCCTTCGCCGGTGGTGGCGATCACGCCGCCATCCAGTTCGACTGGGCTGGCAACGATGAGATGGACCAGGCCTGCGGCTCTGGTTGGGCCGAGCTCCAGGCCGACGGCACTCTTCGGGGTGGGATTGGCTTTCACGCCGGCGATGAAGTCCCCTTCCTCGCTCGCCCCTGGGCGACCTCTTCAACAGCTTGCTCAGCACGCTTAGGCCGACGACGACGGCGTGCTCCACCCAACGATGGTCGGAAGCCGTCCGTGCCCCGTACAAACTTTCACAAGGCTTACCTGTCACAGTAGCCCCTATTCGGACGGCGGTGCGCCGGGTCAGCGCGCCATTTCGAGTGTGCGCATTCGCCTCGAGAACTCATGCCCTATTCCGGCTTTCCGCCTGTCCTCCTCGTCGACGATGTGCCGATGATCATCGAAGTCGTGCGCGCGGTGCTCGACCAGCTCGGCTTTCGCGACATCGATGCGGCGGCCGACGGCACGGCGGCGCTCCAGCTCCTGCGTCAGCGTCGCTACTGCTTGGTGCTCTCCGACTGGAACATGCTACCGATGACCGGATACGAGCTGTTGCGTCATGTGCGCACCGACCCAGCTCTGCGAGAGACACCGTTCGTGATGATGACGACGCAAGCGCAAGCCGATTGCTTTCCGGCGGCGCGTCGGGCTGGCGTGAACGCCTGCCTGATCAAGCCGTTCACGCCCTCGAAGTTGCGCGAGACAATCATCGCGGTGTGCGGGAATACTCGACCGGATCGTACGGCTTAGGCCCATTCATCAGCGTGTCTGCGCGAGCCTGCGAGCCTGCGGTCACTCCTTCATGGATCGTCTGCCCCCGGAAGCCTGGCATCGACCACGTCGAGGCCCGAACGCTTGCGGCGTAGGACCGGCCGTTCCCCCAGTTCCGCGGCCTCGTCAGTATCGTGGCGTGAAGACCCGTTCCTTCGATAAACCGGGGCGGGCGTTCGGCGCTCAAACGATCGGTGGCCTCCGCATCGACGCGTCTACCCGCACCCCGCTCCGTCCTTCAGCCGCTCGGCCATGTAGGCTGACCTCGACTCGGCGGCGGCTTGGGACAGCACCTTTGCGCTATGCAGCGGCGTGATCGATCGCGTCCATCCGACCGACGTAAGCGAGCGGCAGATACCTGAACCTGCCCATTCGTCGATGAGCCCGGGCAGATATTGCCGGCATCCGGCAGATATTTCCTGGCAGTCTGTCCTCGTGCTGCGGCGGACCCGACTAAGCATTTGATAAAAAGGCGATTCTCCGTGGACCGCGGCTTGCTTACCTATCGACGTATGTTGAGTGAGGATCGCCATGGATCTCTTTTCGGCCCTGCAGACTTCGGTATCCGGACTCCAGGCGCAGTCCTACGCCATCAGCAATATCTCCGGGAACATCGCGAACTCGCAGACGACCGGCTTTAAGCGGGTCGACACCAGTTTCGTCGATTTGATGTCTGAGACTACGCCCAAGCGCGAGGTCGCCGGTTCGGTTTTAGCTCAGTCGCAGCTGACCAACACGATCGCCGGCAATGTTGTGTCGTCGACGATACCGACCAATATGTCGATCAGCGGGTCGGGCTTCTTCACGGTGGTGCAGAAGACCGGCGACGCGAACGGCCAATCCGCGTTCAGCGGCACCAACGCCTACACGCGTCGAGGCGATTTTGCCCAGGACAAAGACGGCTACCTGATGAACGGAGCAGGGGGGTACCTCACGGGCACCAACCTCGATCCGATCACGGGCCAGACGACGAGCACCGGCCTCGTCAACGTCGGCAATGCGACACTTCCAGCTCAAGCTACCACCACGATCAAGTACGCGGCCAATCTTCCGGCGACCCCCGATACCAGCGCCACAACTACCCCCCCCAACAGCATCCTTGGTCCGTCGATCACAGCTTATACCGCGACCGGGGCCCCCGTGACGGTCAACATGCGGTGGTCCAAAGATCCGAGCGCGGGTGCCAACAGCACCAGCTCAAGCTGGACTCTTTCTTATGATGCTGGCACGAACGGCACCGCAAATTGGAAAGCTGTAGATACGAAATTTACCTTCGATTCGACAGGTAAGCTCACTGGTCCCGCCGCTGGAAGTGTGAGTTTAGGTGATCCAACGATCGGAGGTTACACGTTCGCGGGTCTTGCGCTGGATATTTCCGGGGGCTTGACTCAGTACGCCGATACCACTGGGGCCGTCACAACCAACACACTCAGTCAGAACGGAAACAACTCTGGCACACTCACGAGTGTTGCAGTCGGCGCGGATGGCAAGATCAATGGCACGTTCTCAAACGGCACCGTCGTGGCGATCGCCACGGTTGGAATCGCTCAGTTTGCCAACCCCGACGGGCTGCGGGCCGACTCGAAAGGCAATTACCTCCAGACCGCCGACTCCGGTCCGCCCTTGGCAGGCCTGAATGACAGCACGATCACAGGTGCCAGCAACGAGCAATCCAACACCGACATCGCGACCGAGTTCTCCAAAATGATCGTCACACAGCAAGCCTACTCTGCGAACACGCGGGTCATGTCGACGGCTCAGACGATGATGTCCGACCTTCTCAACGTGATCCGATAGTTGTGCTTGTCCGGCGGACCGCGGAGGAAGCATCGATATGTCGCTTAATGCACTGTCCAACGCGACCGCCGGGCTTGCGGCCACGCAGGCGGCGATCAACGTCGTCTCGCAAAACGTCGCGAATGCCGGCACGGCCGGATACGTCAAGCGGACGCTCACGCCGGTCGCGACAGGGACCAACAACCTCGGCGTCGCCTCTGGCACGATCACCCGCAGCTTCGATGCCGCCGCGCTCAAGCAGCTGCGGCTCGAGACGTCGGGGGCCGCCTATACCAGCACCAAGGCCGGCATCGCCTCTCAGCTCGACGCGCTCTATGGGGCGCCGGGCAGCGGGGCGGCGTTGGACGGTACGCTGAACACGTTCACCCAATCATTGCAGGAGCTGTCGGCCAACCCGACCTCGGCGGCGGCGCGCACCACCGTGGTCAGCAACGCCTCGGCGCTGGCCGGCCAGATCAACGGCACCGCCGCCGCGGTGCAGAACCTGCGCTCGGGGATTGAGGCCCAACTCGGCACCGACACGCAATCGGCCAGCACGCTCCTGTCCAACGTCGCGAAGCTCAACGCCAAGATCCAGAACACCACCGACGCCTCGTCCCTGGCCGACCTCCAGGACCAGCGCGACCAGGTGATCAACACGCTCTCGGGCTTCATGGACGTCCAGACCGTCGCGCAGCGTGACGGCACGGTCTCGGTGCTGACCCAGTCGGGCGTGACCCTGGTCGATCGCGGCACCGCCGCGACGCTGAGCTTCGACGGCCACGGCACGCTGAGTGCGAACGCATCCTACTCGACCGACCCGGCCAAGCGCACCGTCGGCACCATCACGGCCACGCTCCCGGGCGGCGGCAAGATCGATCTCGGGGAACAAGGCGCCATCCGGTCGGGGAGCCTGGCTGCCGGGATCGAGCTACGTGACCAAACCCTCCCGCAAGCCCAGCGCCAACTCGACGATCTTGCCGCAGGGCTGGCTACTGCGCTGACCAACACCAGCGTCGGCGGCTCCCTGAGCACAACAGGCGATACCTCGATCCCTCTTTCGAAGATGCAGCCGGGCAATACGATCACGCTCCAGGTCAGCGACAATTCTGGCGTCGCGCGCAACGTGACCTTCGTGGCCTCGGCGGCCTCAGGCGGCACGATCGTGCCCGCAGAGCAGACCGCCGACACGAACGGGCTGACGCTGACCTTCGACGCGAGAGGTGACGCGACGACCTATCCCGACAAAATCCAAGCCGCGCTGGACACCTTCTACGCGAACCCGGCTTCCACCACCTACAATCTGCCGAGCCTCAGCGTCACGCCGCCCAGTTCACCTGCGCCGAGCTCGACCCTCACGCTCACGACGGGGGGCAAGATCGTCGGCGCTGCCAGCGCCAGCATCACCGTGCCGACCTCGGCCGATCCCAAGACCGGCTATCCGCAGATCGCCCTGTTCGTCGACGGTTCGGGCAACAAGCTCTACACGGGCTCGTTCGACAGCGGCTCGCAGCTCACCGGCTTCGCGCAGCGCATCACCGTCAACGGGAACCTATCGGCCAACACCGCCGCTCTGACAGCGTCGAGCGCGACCGACCTTACCGCGACGGGTTCGCGCGCGCAGGCGATCTTCACCGCCCTGACCTCGACGCAGCAGACCTTCTCGTCGTCGAGCGGAATCGGCGGGGTCTCCGCCCCCTACCGGGCCAGCGTCGTCGGCTTCGCCCAGGACGTGATCGCCTCGCAGGGGGCCGCGTCCGCGAACGCCAACGCACTGAATGACACCCAACAGACCGCACTCTCGACCGCGCAGGGTCGGTTCGCCGCCGGGGCCGGGGTCAACATCGACCAGGAGATGTCGAACCTGATCGCCCTGCAGACGGCCTACGGCGCCAACGCTCGGATATTGACCGCCGCCCGCGACATGCTCAACCAACTGCTGCAGATCTGACCATGACGACGATCTCACCCTTCGCGGCCGGCTCCTACGTCGCCAACCGGAACACCTCGCAGCTCCTAACGCTGAAAAACCAGCTGAATGACCTGTCGAACCAGCTCTCCAGCGGCAAGGTCTCGCAGACTTATGGCGGGCTCGGCACCGGGCGCTCCACGGCGCTCGCCGCCCAGGCGACCCTGAGCGCGCTCGACGGCTACGCGACTGGCATCACCGCCGCTCAGACTCGGACGAACCTCGCGGTCACGAGCCTGACCCAGGTCGCGACGCTCGGCACCACCGCGCGAGCGGCGCTGAATAACGGTCTTCAGAGCGTCGCGGTCAACTCCACGGCGGGACGCTCGATCGCGCTCGCCAACCTGCAGACTGCGCTGGACACGCTCAACCAGTCGGCGGCAGGCAATTACCTGTTCGGCGGCGGCGACGCCACCACCCAGCCGGTGCTCGACGCCGACACGATCCTCAACGGATCGACTGACGCCAAGGGCAATCCGCTCGATGGCCTCACAGAAGTCATCAAAGAGCGAGTCGAGGCACAGTTGGGGACGGACGGAAACGGCCGGCTGACGCAGACCTCGCCCAGCACTACCTCTGTGCGGGTGAAGGATGAAGCGAGCGCTACAACCCCACGCCTATTCGGCTTCACCCTGACCGGCCCTGCGAAAATGACAGGCACGGCGCTCAAAGCGACGATCTCCGGAACCAATCCAGCGTCCCTTGATGTGAGCTTGGCGGCTCAGGCGGCCGCCGGCGACAGCATCAGCTTCTCCGTGAAAGCACCCGATGGCACCTCCACGAGCGTGACCTTGACCGCGGCTACCAGCGCGGATTCTAGCTCCACGACCAGCTTCGCCATCGGCGCCAGCGTCGCCGACACGATGACCAATCTGTCGAAAACCCTCGACAACGCCCTCAAGGGTGCGGCCAGCAGCACGTTGGCCGTGAGCGCAACAGCTGATGCCGCAACGCAATTCTTCAGCGGATCTGCAAAAGGCGGGTTGGATCAGAACGGGGTGATACCCCAGCGCGTCCAATACGTCGGGACGACCCCGGTGGGTTACGCGTCTCCTGACCCGAACACGACGGTGCTCTGGTACCAGGGCGAGAACAACTACGACATGACGAAGACGCCGCCCGAGCCCACCCCTGCACTCGACACCCAATCGATCCAAGTGAGCGCCACCGGCCAAGTCGGCACCGGCGCCCGCGCCATCGATCCGACGATTCAAAACGTGCTCGCCGGCTTGGCGACCATGGCGTTCGCGTTGCCGACGGCGAGCGATGCCAACACCGCCGCCACCTATCAGCGGGTCAATAGTCGCGCGGGCGCGCTGTTATCGTCGTCCGACCAGACCAATCCGAGCATCCAGGATACCGTCACGCAGCTGAGCATCGCCTCGACACGGCTGTCCAATGCCAGCACGACGAACACGGCGACCAAGAACAGTTTGCAAAACACCCTCGACGGGATCGAGCAAGCCCCGACCGAGGAGGTCGTAGCCAAGCTGCTGGATGTACAGAACCGCTTGCAAGCCAGTTATCAAATCACCTCTTCGCTCTCAAAATTATCATTGGTGAATTATATAAGTTAGTCGAGCCCAATTGAACAATGACTATCCTCGTCGTGCACTGTGAGCTAAACCGGTCGGACACGAAATCATTGAAAACGAGAGAAAGCGTTTTCAAAAAAGAAGTCTCGAAAGGGAGGCGATCGGAGCAGATCAGCTCGAATGGATCGACCTTTTTTGTACAAACCCCGGAGTCAGCTCTGATTTTGTTGAAAAGATTGATTGAAAACTGCATCTTGAATAAAGAAAAAGATAGACTATCAATTACCGACGCGGGTCAAGGCAAGGTCTACATTTGGGGCAGATTTGACGAAGAGATCAGCACCAAATTTCCTTTCCTCATCGAAGAATACGGCGCCTAATAAACTCTGTCAGGTACTTCGTACAGACACTATTTCACCAAAGCCCGCAATCCTGCTGATGCTTACCGCTCGAGGACCGATGCACATTGGCCACACGTCAACGGGGGAATACGCCGACAAGTGTAGAAGTGTGCCTCTCGACCATTGAAGCTTCGACGGGGCTGCCCTGGCCGAGCCTCGTGAGCGCGACCGGGCGTGGCCGCGAAGACCCTTACTGAGCCCGCAGTCATCAGCAAGCGCTAGACAGGGTCAATGCACCACCCTGCCGATGCCAGAGCCAAACGATGCCAGACCGCCTCTCTCCACGGCCTCCATGAAGGCGCGGTAGGCATCCTGCTCGGTTGCGAAGCGCTCCTGCCACTCGGTGCTGCCACTAGCCATGTGGACGACCGCCAGCTGCCAGGGATCCCGCGTCCCCGCGAACCGATAGATCTCCACGTCCACCGTCTCACCGCCGTGGGTGAACGGGCCAGATAAAGTGGAGTGCTCGAAGTCGCGATCCTCGTCATCCACGACCAGCCCCATCAGGGTCGCTTAACGTCGCCGAGAAACTGGGTCATGTGCACGACGACACCAGCGCCGCTGGACCCCGACTCCGTGCTCCCCCCAAACCCTTCGGCCTGCTCGGCGCGCTTGGCGATCTGCATCAAGACCAACTCCACCGACGGTGGCCATGCCACACCGTTGTCCTGCAACATTCGAGTGGCCTTAACGAGCATATGAAATTGCTTCGGCTGAATCGTCGTGCCCTCGACGTGCTGGTCGAGCATGCGATCAGCCAGCGCCGTCGCCAAGCCAGCGACCTCGGTCAGCTTGTCCGGCGGTGCATTGGTGTCCGTCACGTCACATAGCCCTTCGCTTCCAGGTGTTTGGTGCGACGCCTCGGCTCGCCCCTCGCGCGGTTCGCGATCTCACATAGGCACCCCGGGCCTTTAACCTGATCACGACGAGCCGGGGTACCGACACCTATCCGAGCTACGCTCCGACGCATTAACTTGCGCAGGCAGCTCCCGCTGGCAACTCGATCACGGTTCAATCGAATCATTTCGTGGGAAAGCGCCTTCAGCACGGTGCGGTCGGATCAGGCCTCCATATTCGGGAGATCCGCTGGTTGCCCAGCTGTAGCTCACGGCAGATCTATCAAATTGATCGCATTTGCGAAATCGCCCCCACACCGATCTCATGGTCCTATCCGGTGTGGGGGAGGCTTGGGCCATGACGATCACCGCCTCGATCAACACCGTCGGCGTCATGCGCGCGACGGAAATGCTCCAGTCGGCCCGCACTGATGCGGCCCTCGATCATCGAGAAGGCCCGCACACCGTCTCGGTCGAAATCGCGCGCTCCAGCGAGACTGGGGCGCAGCAGCGGGAGGGTAGGCATCTGTCTCCACCATCGCAGAGGCGGGTCGTAGATATTCAAGTCTGAGATTAGGCCGACCTGCTGTCAGTCCTTGGCTTGGTGAAACAATCTTCTGCGAGAAAAGCTCACAAGCTCAAAAATCGGCAGCTTGTTATTTGATATTTATGCCGCCGAATCGCCCAAAATTTTAAATCAATTTCCTTATTAAATAACAAGCAGCCGCAATTGACCAAAATTACTTTATTGATACACCCGTAGATTTAGGAAAATGCGTCGACATAGTCGGCTCCCCGTGGCTGTGCCGCGATACGCATGCCGTCGCCGCATTTCCCCTGTCCAAATCGTAGCGCAGCTTTACATTCCAGGAGTGCAAAAGGAGCGGCCAATGACATCGGCCATCAGCATGCGCGATTTGCAAAAACTGTCGGCCGGCGGGATCCAAGCGTTGCCCCACACTGTCTCGATCAAGAATCGAGGTTGTGCCGCGGATCGTCTACGCTGACCGTCTTGAGATCGCATCGCGCCCTCTCACCCATGCGGTCGCATCGTGCAACGGGTCGACAAGCGACGCCCATCTTCTGGCTTGTGCCTGGACGTTCGACGCCGGTATTTGGAGCCATGATCGCGGTTTTGTCGGCACGGGCTGGCCGCGCCTTGGTCGAATGCCAATCTGCGCCACGCGATCGGGCGAGTGCCGGACAAACACCCATCCCATTCGCCTTTCACAGCATGACGAGCCAGTCGTCCGACGATTGATAACCGCGAATTGAGTCGACGGCTCCGGGGGCGCCCACGCGTTGTCCCTCATCGGGCTCGCCAACCGAGAAACCTTTCTCAGCTACGGTTACGCACAGAACGACGGGTCGTCTGACCGCTCGGGCTGCGGGGCGCGTCCTGCACCGGCATCGGTGTCGAGGCCGGGACGTCGATGACGCGGCATCCATTCACAAAACGTACCTTCGCGCCCTCGGCAATCAGAGCATCGGGCTCGGCCGCTACGATCTTCGGGTCGACGGCTCGGCGGCGCGAACTCAGCGGCCGTATACTATCCCGACTGCGCCGGACTGGCGGCCGAGCCCGACGCAACCAGTCCGTAAGGTGGTGCAGGGCGTAGCTCGTGGCATCGACCTGATCGTCGAAACGGCCGTTCGGGAAAGCCAAGAGTTCGTTTTCATAGGCGCCGAGCCAAGAAGCCTCGCCAGGCAAGTGTACGCGCCCCTCCTCGAACCGAACCGATTGCGCCTCACAGCGCGCGACCTTGTCGAGGCGGGCCGGGAGCAGGATCGGGCGTAGCGGGCTTGCGCGACGTAGATCCTGAAGAAGCGCGTGGCCGAGCGCCGTACTTTCGATCAGTGTGAGGTCGGCCTTCCAGCGCTCATGCAGTTCCAGCACCGCTTGCCGTAGCTGATAAAACTCGAGCCGCTTTCTGACCAAATCGAGCAGGTAGAAATCCTGGTCGCACACCCCCCATACCTGGCCCACCGACCAATCGCTGTTCTCGCCCAAGGTCGAAGCGGTGTCCCATACGACGACGATTCGATTGAAGGCGACCGGCCTTTCGTTGTAGAATTTCAGCCATTCGCGCTTGATCAGATTGCCGCTCGCCGGCGTCGGGGTCTGTTGATACTGCGCCTCGAAGGTACGCGAGCCAAGTTCACGCCGCAGGCCGTCAAGCAGCTCACACGGCTCACGATCGGCTTGAAGCGCTTCGCCGCAGAAACGCTGATGCACGTGACCCGGACGATCGCTGAGCCGGAACTCGCCGTCCTCTATGGCGATGGCTGGGAGATGGACGACCTCCCAATCCTCCGGAGCGCGTGCGAGCAGATGGCCGCACAGGTCGGCCTCGTGCAAGCGTTGCATGACCAGCACGATGGCACCACGCCGCTTGTCGTTCAGGCGCGAGACCAGCGTCCCCTCGTAGTACTCGATAGCCCGCCGCCGATCGGCTTCCGAGGTGGCGCTCGAAGCTTTCATCGGATCGTCGAGGATGATCACATCGGCGCCCCGACCGGTCAGCGCGCCGCCGAGGCCGAACGATAGGCGCCCGCCCCTGAGCGTCGTCACGAGCTCGGTGTCGCGCCGGCGGCGGTCGACGAGTTCGCAGCGCGGAAACAGCTCCTGGAACCAGTCGCTCTCCATGACCTGGCGCGTATCGATCGCGTGCTTGCGTGCGAGATCGGCGGCGTAGGAGGCGCACAAGATCCGCTTTGTCGGATCATGCCCAAGGAGCCACGCGGTGAAGGCGACCGAGACCGTGATCGACTTCATCGAGCGCGGCGGCACATTGATAATTAGCCGACGGACCTCACCCCGGGCCACCCGCCCAAGCTGCCAGGCGAGATGGTCGAGGTGCCAACTGTGACAGTAGGGCGTCCCAGGATCGAGGAACGTGAAGGTCTTGTGGGCGAAAGCCGCGAGGTTCCGGCGCAACAGCGCCCGCAGGAGGCGGCGGCGATCAATCACGGCCGCCTCCCTCGTCCTCACAGAGCTCGTCCGTATCAGGCTCAGGTGCGTGATGCGCTTCGGAGTGATGCGTGCGTAGGATCGCGTCATCCTCGGTCGCGGTCTCATCGTCACCGCGCGCGATAGGTGCATCACCGATCATGCGAAAGATGAGATCAAAGCAATCCTTGATTGCCTTGCGGTCGCCCTTCAATGCGATGTCACCTTGCTTGATCATGAGACCGAGCAAGCGGGGAACTTGACGCTCGCGACCGCCGTCGACGATTTTCATCGTCTTTTCGAACCACAGCTCCTCGACCATCGCTTGCATGGTCGAGCGGTTGAGGCTTCCCTTCGGTCTTCCCTCGGGATTGCCACTCTTACCCTTGACAAAGCGCGTCCGCTTCGGCGGGCATTTGTAGCCGACGCGCTCCCCATCCTCAGGGGGTTTAGGGGTTGAGTTCGCCTGACCGAGCTCGGCAGGCTGCTCGTCATCATCGTCGTACGTCATGGCCCCCTCCAGCAACTCGCCACGCCTTCCCGTCGAGGAAGGACACAACCGTGCCGGAATGCCGCTCGCTTGAACGATGACGACTGACCCGCGCTGAGGCGGAGCGTCTTCCCGGTTTTTTGATCGATCTAAGACACATCTCACCGATGCGCACCAATCTTATCGACGGCGACGAGGCAGTTCGTCAATTCAAAAAAATGAATTTCTAGAATTTATTCTCTGAACCAATCAATCTATGCTTTAGGCACGACGGGGCTATGACTTAAAGCGAAATGCCTTGAGCCATAGCCCCGTCTTCTTGATCACGCCGGATCCAGTCGGTGGCGTAGGGTTCGTCGCGCCGCTACGAACCCTTTGGTTTGGTCCGCTCGCGCACCCGTGGTCTGGCCGCCGCTGCCGAAGGTGATGCCACGGGGGAAGTCGGGCGATCTGGCGCAGCACCCTGCAGCCCCTCGGCGAGCCGGCTTTCGGTCAGCTGCGCCAAGCTCAGCCCGGTCTCGAGGTGCATCGCTTCCCGGCCGGAAGCCTCCTCGAAGCGCCGGATCGCGATCTGGGCGTAGCGCGGCTCGTACTCGATCGCCCGAACGCGGCGTCCGACCCGCTCCCCGGCCAGGACGGTGGTACCCGAGCCCACGAAGGTATCGAGCACCACCGCGTCGCGCCGGCTGACGTCCTTGAGCGCATCGACCACGAGCTGGATCGGCTTGACTGTGGGGTGATCGTTGAGATCATCCACGCGCCCGGCGCGAAACCCATTGCCGCCGGGATAGGTCCATACGTTCGACCGATTGCGCCCGAACCGGCCCATCTGGACGTTGTCGCGATGGGGCGTATCCCCGACCCGGAACACGCCGACCAACTCGTGCTGATTGCGATACAGCCCACCTTGCCCGGCGTTGGTCTTCACCCAGGTGACCAGGTTGAGATAAGCGCCGTAGACGCTCTCACCGGCCTCGATGAGGTCGCGCACGTGCTTCCAGTCCATGCACACGAAGTGTACGGCCCCGGGCGCCGAGACCCGGGCGGCGTTACCGAGGCTCGCCTCTAAGAAAGCGACGAACTCGACGCGGCTCATCTCGCCCGACGCGAAGGCGAACTCCGGATGCTGGTTTTGGCCACGCCCGCCTATCGCGCGCACCGGCACATTATAGGGCGGATCGAGAAACGCGACCTCCGCCCGCTCGCCCGCCATGAGCCGGTCGAGGAGATCGGCATCCCGGGCATCGCCGATGGCGAGCCGATGCACCCCGAGACTGAAGATATCGCCGTGCCGTAAGCATGTCTCCGACTCCGAGAGCGCCGAACCGATCGCATCGCCGGCGTCTCCTGCACTGTCATCGAAGTCGATCACGAGCGCGTCGATCTCGGCGACCTCGAAGCCGGTGTCGCTCAAGGTGAGGCCGGCCTCCTCGAACAGCAGCGTCAGCTCGGGGATCTGGCCGGCCAGCGCCTTGCGGTCGAGGCGGGCATCGAGGCTGACGCGATTGTCGCTGAGCAGGAAGGATCGCTTCTGGGCTTCCGACAGGTTGAAGACCTGGACGACCGGCATGCTCCCGAGACCCCGCCCCTGGGCAGCGGCGAGCCGGGCATGGCCGGCCAGGATCATGTAGCGCTCGTCGATGATGGCCGGCGCCAACTGCCCCACACCCTCGATGGCACGGCTCAGCTTGTTCACCTGCCGCGACGAGTGGACCTGTACGCGGTGCGGGTTTTCCACGAGGATGTTGAGTGGAGCGAGCCCGTAGCGCCCTTCGAGCCCCGGCCCGACGGAGACGCGCGGTGCCTCGTCGAGGGCCATCGCGTTGGCGCCGACGCCGGGAGGGGCCAAGCCTGCCGGTACGGCGAGCGAGCGTTTTTGAGTTTGTCTCGGCATAAGTGACTCCAAAGCTGACTGCGATGGAGACCGATGCTGGCTTAAAAGGCAGACGAGCAGCACACAGTCATCAGCTGGCGCACGACCGACTAGGCCGTACGTCCCAAACCGATGCTGCTCCGGGCTGAACCGCCCAATGCTGCTTCGAGATTTCTGCGGGCTGCCGAACGCCTCGCGGCTGTGATCGGCCCCCGTGCGCCAAAGCGAGCTTTACTCGACTCAACCGTGGCACAATCTGTGATGCCGCACCTTCAACCCAAATACAATAGCTTTCCGAACCACGACGGTACGAAAGCTGGCGTCGGAGCCTGCCAGCGCTGTGGCCGCTTCTTCAAAGGCCAGCTGCACCCATTCGACAGGGATACCTTGTCTGCTCCTTCAGCAGACGCTAATTTGCAGTCAATGACTAACGGAGTTTGCCATGGCGGTGATGACCATCCGCAACATCGACGCGGCGATTAAAACCCGCTTGCGGGTCCGCGCCGCCATCAACGGCCGCTCAATGGAGGACGAGGCCCGCGATATCCTTCGCTCGGCGCTCTCAACCGAGATCCCACGCCCCACGAGCGTTGGACAATCAATCCATGAGCGCTTCGCCGCGCTCGGAGGGGTCGATTTACCGGAGCCACCGCGGGAGCCGAGCCGTGAGCCCATTGGATTCGAAGAGTGATCATCCTCGATACTAACGTCCTCTCAGAGTTGATGCGAGCGAAGCCAACAATACTCGTCCTAAAATGGTTTGCGGCTCAACCCTCGGCCGGCTTGTTCACCACAACTCTCACGCAAGCGGAGATCTTCTACGGCCTATCGTTGCTACCGGAGGGGCGCCGTCGCGACGATCTGTTCGCAGCAGCTCAGCCGATTTTCGAGGTCGAGTTAGCCGGACGTATCCTGAGCTTCGATCAAGATGCGGCTATGGCCTACGCGGACATCGCGGCCAGCCGACGCCGAGCTGGGCAGCCAATCTCGCAGATTGACGGTCAAATCGCTGCGATTACCGCCTCCCGCGGCGCGCGTTTGGCGACCCGTAACGTGCGAGACTTTGTCGATTGCGGGATCGTTGTTGTAGATCCATGGATGATGCCGAATTGAGCCATCCAGCGCACCGCCACGAACCCGTCCCACTCCCATTGGATCCGCGAGCGATGAAACGGGGAAATAGTCGGCGGAGCCGCTATTCGGCTGGGGTCTTTCGGCGATCGTAGGGTATTGCAGGTTCGTGTGGTCAGCGCTTGATAGCGTACGCTGTTAGGCCCAAAATCCCTGTACTTTTCCCTCGTGCAGGGAAAATGGTATCGCGGCGTATCGCGCTACGGCGCATCGCCCCCTCGAATCAGTCTTGAGCTAACCGGCCGCGGCAAGGCGTCGACCGCGGACGCGGTGAGACTCGCCGAGCGTTCGCGGCTCACCCGTAGGTAGCCGACGCGCTTGCTAACGACGGGCGCGGGCCGCAAGCGCACGGATCGGATTCACCGCGCCTCCGGCCTCGACAGGCCGAGATGCCCGCGCAGGGTGGTGCCCGTGTACTCCGTCCGAAACAGGCCGCGCTCTTGGAGCAGCGGAACGACCTCTCGGACGAAATCGCTCAGCCCCTCGGGGAAGAAGGGCGGCATCACGTTGAAGCCGTCCGCGGCCCCACCCTCGAACCAAGCCTGCATGCGGTCGGCGACGTCCGTCGCCGTGCCGACGATCATGTGGTGGCCGCGCCCCGCTGCCACCCGCAGGGCGAGCTGGCGTATGGTCAACCGCTCCCGGCGGGCCAGCTCGGTGAGGAGTTCGGCGCGGCTGCGCAGCTGATCCGAGATCGGGAGGTCCGGGAGCGGGCCGTCCAGATCGTAGGGTGCCAGCGAATGGCCGAGACGCTCCTCCAACAGCGGCATCGCCTTGGCGATCTCCGTCCACCGATCGAGTTCGATCAGCTTCGCGCTCGCCTCCTCCAGCGTCCGGCCGATGACCGGGAGGATGCCCGGCATGACCGCCACGGTCGCGGGATCGCGGCCGAAGCCGGCGACGCGCTGCCGGAGGCTGGCGTAGAAGGTCTGCGCCTCCTCGATGGTCTGCTGGGCGGTGAACACCACGTCGGCCCTGCGGGCGGCGAGATCCTGGCCCGGACCGGACGAACCGGCCTGGATCAGGATCGGGTGGCCTTGCGGCGAACGTGGGATGTTGAGCGGGCCCTTGGTACGAAAGTAGCGGCCGACATGGTCGAGCACCCGCACCTTCGCGGGGTCGGCGTAGATGCCGCGCGCCTTGTCCTTCACGAAGGCGTCGTCGTCCCAGCTGTCCCAGAGGCCGCAGACCACGTCGACGAACTCCTCGGCGACGGCGTAGCGCTCGTCATGCGCCGGATGCTCCTTCGAGAAGTTGTCGGCGGTGCGCGCGTAGGAGGTGGTGACGACGTTCCACGCCGCCCGTCCGCCGCTCAGATGGTCGAGCGACGCGAAGGCGCGGGCGGTGTGGTAGGGCTCGCCGTAGGTGGTCGAAGAGGTCGCCGCGAGGCCGATGCGGCGCGTCATCATCGCCAGGGCGCTCAGCAGCGTCAGCGGCTCGAAGCGGGCGATCATCGACGGGTGGGCATCCACCGCGCTGGTGAGGCCGTCCGCGAGGAACACCATGTCGAACTTGGCGTCCTCGGCCATCTGCGTCACCCGCCGCAGGAGGTCGAAATTCTCGCTGCCGGCCTCGGCGCGCGGGTGGCGCCAGCCCGAGACGTGATGGCCGGCTCCCTGCAGGAACAGGCCAAGATGCATCTGTCGCGGGGTCGTCGTCATGGGCGGGCTCACGGATGGAGTTCGGGGGCGGCCGGGATGCTTACGGCTGCCGCGGTTGCGCGAGGAGGCCGAGGAGGCGGGCGAGATCGTTTCCGTCGTGCATGCTGCGCACGAGGTCGGGCACCGGACGGAAAGCCTCCGAACCGGCGGTCGCGTCCCGGAACTTGTCGTCGGGATCCGTGAGCCCGGGCAGGCCGTCGATGCGCCGGCTTCGCGACTGGCCCTGACCGTCCGTGATCTCCACCACGACGAAGCGCGTGCTCGGGTCCGAGGAGAGGCGGCGGGCGGACGGATCGTGCCGGCGCTCGACCCGCGCCGCCAGCGCCGCGAGGTCGGGGCGGACCGGACGCGCGTCGAAATGATCGATCCGGACCGCCCCGTCCACCAGGGCCGCGGCCAGGATGTATTCCGGGCTGAACCGGGCCTCGATGCCGGTGCGCGGCGTCCGGACCACCAGGGCGGCGTCGCCCCCCGGCGGGAAGGTGATCGTCGCCCGCGCCAAGTCGCGGATGCCCTCGCGGTGGAAGGCGAGGCCGGCCACCGCCACGGGATGAGCCGCCGTGCAGCACGGGAACGCCTTTAGGGTCAGGCCGGGGCGGACGATCTGCCAGGGGGCGCCCCAATCCTCCAGCACGCGCTCGGGCGCCGCCTCGCCGAAGCCGTAGGCCTGCAGGAACCCGTTCGCGCCATCGAGGCCGTCGTCGGCGCCGGACAGGCCGGCCT
>NZ_VRVD01000510.1:0-3401 GCF_008040015.1 Methylobacterium sp. WL18
CAAGACCCACAAGCAGGCCCTCATCGCCTGCGCCCGAAAGCTGCTCATCTACGCCAACACCGTCCTCGCCCGAGGCACGCCATGGCGTCCCGCCACCGAGTGCGCATAACGGTTGCTCAGGATGAGGGGATTTGGGTTGGAGGACGGTCGTCCCCAGGATCAGCCCGGCTTCCGCTCGGTCAAAAATTGACCCATCCGCTCCAGCGCCCGGCGGATGTTCTCGGCCGAGTTGGCATAGGACAGGCGGATATAGCCCTCGCCGTGGATCCCGAAATCCGGTCCGCCAATCACCGCGACGCCCGCTTCCTCCAACAGGGTGGCGGCGAGCGGCTTGGCCTTCCAGCCGGTCTCGGAGACGTTCGGGAAGGCATAGAACGCGCCCTTCGGGGCGATGCACGACACGCCCGGCAGGGCGTTCAGCCCATCGACCACGATCGCCCGCCGCCGGTCGAACTCGGCGACCATCTCGGCCACGCAATCCTGCGGGCCGTCGAGCGCCGCGATGCCGGCCCATTGGGTTGAGGCGTTCACGCAGGAATGGGCGTTGACCGCAAGCTTCCGGGCCGCGTCGTAGAGGGGCTTGGGCCAGACCGACCAGCCGAGTCGCCAGCCGGTCATCGCGTAGGTCTTCGACGCACCGTCGAGATAGATCAGCCGGTCCCGGATTTCGGGATACTTCAGCAACGAGTGGTGGGCTTCGCCGTCATACGTCATCGTGCCGTAGATCTCGTCCGACAGCACCGCGACGTCGGGGTGGTCGGCGAGGCCCGCCACCAGGGCGTCGATCTCGGCCTTGGGCGTCACGCCGCCGGTCGGGTTGGCGGGTGAGTTGACGATCAGCAGGCGGGTCTTCGGCGTAATCAGTGCCAGGGTCTCGGCGGCCGAGAAGGCGAAGCCGTTCGCCTCGCGGATCGGCACCGGAACCGGCGTCGCGCCGGTGAACTCGATCATCGAGCGATAGATCGGAAATCCCGGATCTGGATACAGGATCTCGGCACCGGGCTCGCCGAACATCAGGATCGCCATGAACATGGTGACCTTGCCGCCCGGCACGATCATCACGGAGTCGGGCGAGACCTCGACGGCATGACGGCGGTGGATGTCGCGGGCCACGGCTTCGCGCAGGCCCGGAATGCCGGTTGCCGGCGTGTAGCCATGGTGCCCGTCGCGCAGGGCCTTGATGCCGGCCTCGACCACGTGGGCCGGCGTCGGCATGTCGGGCTGGCCGATGCCGAGGTTGATCACGTCCCGCCCTTGGGCCGAGAGCGCCTGGGCGCGGGCCAGCACCGCGAACGCGTTCTCCTCGCCGATGCGCGAGAAGGCCGGGACGACGTGCAGCATCGCGCTCTCCGCGGGACGATCGGTCTAGTGCTTAGTGCGCTCGGCGAGCTTCATGGCGCCGAACGACATCGCCGCGGCGATCGCGCCCAGGATCACGAAGGTCTTCACCGAGGCGTAGAACAGGGCCGGCTCGATGCCCGTGTCCGTGTAGAGAACCAGGCCGATGGCGGCCAACGGCAGGGAAAGCAGGATGAACAGGGGGACGAGCGGGTTCATGTTGGGCACTCGGATCCGGCGCGCGGTGGGCCGCGGCTCGTGGGCGTCAAGCCTGCATACCACCCTGCCGCAAAGGTTGGGACCCCGGCGGCGGCAGTTTTTCGCCGGATCGCGCCGCCGCTCACCGAAGCGCAAGCATTTAACCGGATACTGGCTTTCCGGGAGGAGATGCCAGTATGCGCCCAACAGCAGTTACGTCGAGAGGCAATAGCCAAAATCTATCGCCGCTCGACATCCTGACGGCGCAGATCGGCCGGCTCCTGCGGCATCCTGCCTACAGGCGCGAAAGTGTCGTCAGTTCGCTGCTGCAGCGCCACCTGCCGAAAGATGCCGGCTATGCCTGGAGCGGCGAAGCGGCCCTGCGCGAGCGACTCGGACGCGCCGCCCTGGACCCGGCGAGCATCGACCACCTCATTCGCAACACCCAGGCCGAGATCCAGCGGCTGCGGGGACCGAGCGACGCCTGACGGCCGTCAGGCCGGAACCCGCACGGTCGCCCGCAAGCCGCCGAGCGGGCTCTCGTGCAGGGCGATGTCCCCGCCATGGGCCCGGGCGATGTCCCGGGCGATCGCCAGCCCGAGCCCGGATCCGCCCGCATCCTGGCGGGCATCGTCGAGACGCACGAACGGCTTGAACACCTCCTCGCGGCTCTCGGGCGGGATCCCCGGCCCGTCATCGTCGATCGAGACGTAGAAGGCGCGGGCCTCCAGCCGGCCGGAGATCGCCACCGTCTCGCCGTAGCGGGCGGCGTTGGCGGCGAGGTTGAACAGGCAGCGCCGGAACGCGCCCGGGCGCACCGTGACCTCCGGGGCGCCTACGAGATTGACCTCCGAGACATGGGCGCCCAGGCGCTCGACGTCGCTGCGCAGGTCTTCCAGCAGCGCGCGCATGTCCGTGGGCGTCGCCGGCTCGGCGGAATCACCGCGCGCGAAGGCGAGGTAGCCCTCCAGCATCCGGCTCATCTCGTCGACATCGCGGCTGAGATCCTCGATCTCGCTGGTCTGCTCGAACAACGCCAGGGAGAGGCGGAAGCGCGTGAGGATGGTGCGCAGGTCGTGGCTCACACCGTTGAGCATCGTCGTGCGCTGCTCCATCGCCCGCTCGATGCGCCGCTTCATCTCGATGAAGGCGTGGCCCGCCTGGCGCACCTCCCGGGCTCCGCGTGGTCGGAACTCGATCTCCCGCCCTTTGCCGAAGCCCTCCGCCACCGCAGCGAGCCGCAGGATCGGCTTGATCTGGTTGCGCAGGAACAGGATCGCGACGCCGAGCAGCACCAGCGACGAGCCAATCATCCAGACCAGGAAGATGTGCGAGTTCGACGCGTAGGCTTGGCTGCGCCGGGCGGTGATCCGCATCACCCCGTCGGGGATCGCGACCCGGATCTCGATCAGGTTCGAGCGGCCGACGGTGTCGATCCAGAACGGCCGTCGGATCTGGCGGCTGATTTCGTCGGAGAGCGCCTCGTCCAGGATCGAGAAGAACGGCCGCGGCCCTTGGGTCGGTAGCTTGGCGCCCTTCAGGATGTCGAGATCGAGGTTCAGCCGCTCGGCGGCGATGCGCGACAGGGTCTCGGCATCCCTGTCCTGCGGATAGCTTTCGTAGATGTCGATCAGCGCGGCGACATCGGCGGTCACGGCAGCCGAGAGGCGCTTGGTCACGAGCTGCCAGTGCCGCTCCATGAACGTGTAGGCGATCACCGACTGGAGCAGGACCACGGGCGCGATGATGATGATCAGCGACCGGGCATAGAGCCCCTTCGGCAGGACATCGCCGATCGACCGGCTCACGCGCTTCCACAGCCGGTGCGGCGCCGAGCGCGGCCGCGCCGGTTCGGTCCGCAGGGC
>NZ_VRVD01000511.1:0-3401 GCF_008040015.1 Methylobacterium sp. WL18
GCCCAAGGCCCTGCGCCGGGTCGCGGTGGCCGACCCGAAGGTCGAGCAGCCGACCCTGCAGCGGCTCTACCTGACCCCCTCCTGCATCACCGCCCGCGACGGCGGCTGCCACGACCTCGAGCTGCTGGCCGAGGTGCTGGGCGGCGGCTCGACCTCCTACCTCTACCGCAAGCTGGTCATGGAGACCGGCCTCGCGGTGAATGCCGGCGCCTGGTACATGGGCTCGGCGATCGACGAGACCCGGTTCTCCGTCTACGCGGTGCCGGCCGAGGGCGTCTCCCTGGAGGCGCTGGAGGAGGCCGTGGACAAGATCCTGCGCCGCGCCCCCGCGGAGGCGCTCGGCGCCGAGGCGATCGAGCGGGCCAAGACCCGGCTGGTGGCCGAGACCGTCTACTCCTCCGACAGCCAGTCCTCGCTCGCCCGGATCTACGGTTCCGCGCTGGCGATCGGCGAGACCATCGAGGAGGTCCGCCGCTGGCCGACCGACATCGAGGCGGTCTCGCAGGAGCGCCTCAAGGCCGCCGCCGAGCGCTGGCTGACCCCGTCCCGCTCGGTCACCGGCTACCTGACCAAGGCTCAGGACCCCGACGCCCCGGTCGCGATGGCGGCGGAATAGTTCTTTCGGGCGCGTCCCGGCGGGCGGTTTTTGGCCCCGTCGGGACCTGCATCAGGCCGTGAGCGTCGACCGGCTCCGCCGCCCGTGACACGATGAAAAAGAGGTTCCCATGAGCGTCGCCGAGACCTTTGTCGACACCGCCGCCCCCGAGAATTCCCCCACCACGGCCCTGCCGGTGACCACCGCGGCGGGCATCGAGGCGTGGCACGTCGAATCCCCCGTGGTGCCGATGATCGCGCTGGCCTTCACGTTCGAGGGCGGCGCCGCCCAGGATCCCGCCGGCAAGGCCGGCTGCGCCCAGATGCTGGCCCGGCTCCTCGACGAGGGCGCCGGCGACCTCACCTCCGACGCCTTCCAGGAGCGGCTGGCCGCCCGGGCGATCGAGTTGTCCTTCCATGCCGGCCCCGACGCGGTCGGCGGCTCGCTCAAGATGCTGGTCAAGCACGCCGACGAGGGCATCGCGCTCCTCGCCCTGGCGCTGGCCAAGCCCCGTCTCGACCCGGACGCGATCGAGCGCGTCCGCGGCCAGGTGATCGCCGGCCTGCGCTACCAGCAGAACGATCCGGGCGTGCTGGCCTCGCGCCGGTTCTTCAAGGAGGCGTTCGCCGGCCACGCCTATGCCCGGCCCTCTTCGGGCACGGTCGAGAGCGTCGCCACCATCACCCGGGACGACCTTTTGGAGATGCATGCCCGCATCATCGGGCGCGGCCGGGTGAAGGTCGCGGCGGTGGGCGCCATCGGGACCGAGCAGCTCGCCGAGGGCCTGAACCGCGCCTTCGGGGCCCTGCCCGAGGCCGGGGCGCTGAAGGCGGTGCCGCGCACCGAGGTGCAGGAACTCGGCAAGCGCATCGTCGTGGACCTCGACGTGCCGCAATCGGTGATCCGCTTCGGCATGGCCGGCGTGCCCTGGCGCGACCCGGACTTCATCCCGGCCTACGTCCTCAACCACATCCTGGGCGGCGGCGCCTTCACCTCGCGGTTGTTCCAGGAGGTGCGCGAGAAGCGCGGGCTGGCCTATTCGGTCGGGACCTCGCTGGTCAGCCACCGCTCGGCCGCGATGACCTGGGGCTACACCGCCACCAAGAACGAGCGCGTCGGCGAGGCTTTGTCGGTGATCGGCGACGAGATCGGCCGGCTGATCACGGATGGCCCCGACGACGACGAGCTGCAGAAGGCCAAGGACTACCTCACCGGCTCCTACGCACTCGGCTTCGACACCTCGACCAAGATCGCCCACCAGCTGGTGCAGATCGCCTTCGAGGAATTGGGCATGGACTACATCGCCCGCCGCAACGCCCTGGTCTCGGCCGTGACCCAGGCCGACATCCGCCGCGCCGCCGCCCGGACTTTTGCGGATGGCCGGATGCTGGTGGTCGCCGCCGGCCGGCCGGTCGGGCTCTGACGGTCGAAGCTGCTTTTTCCGGGCGGCGATCGGGTGCAGAATGCGGTCATGACCGAGCTTCTGGATCGCGCGGTGCAGACCGCCCGCGCACTGTCCTCCGAGATGCAGGACGAGATCGCCCGCATGGTGCTCGCCTATGCGGGCCGGGACGATGCGGTGATCGCGCTGACACCGGACGAAGAGGCCGACCTGATCGAGGCGCAGGCCGAAAGGGCGCGCGGCGATTTCGCGACTGAAGCCGAGGCCGAAGCGGTCCTATCCAAATACCGCCTTTGAAGCTGCGGTTTCAAAGGCGCGCCCTGCAGCAGGTCGACCGCGCCTTGGCCTACATCGCGGCGCAATCCCCTCAGGGCGCGGCCAAGGTCGAGGCCCGGCTGACGGCGGTTCTGGCCGTCGTGCGGGATCATCCTCACGCCGGAAGGAAGACCTCGCTCTCGGGCGTGCGCCGCGTCTTCCTTACGCCCTACCCCTATCACATCGATGACTTTGCCGATGACGAGGAAATCGTGGTGCAGCGGTTTCGCCACGCCGCCCGCAAGCCTTTGCCGGATGCGGGGAAGTCGTAACGCTGCGTGACGAAGCGCATCGATCAGAAGAGGCGCCGGACTGTCGGGCTCCGACGTTCAGGCCGCCGCGGGGGCAAGCGGCGCGATCCGCGCGATCTCCGGCCCGATGCTGAGGCTCAGCGTCTCCACCTCGTACTGACGCTGGAGGTTGAGCCAGAACTCTGCGCTCGTGCCGAAATAGCGGCTAAGACGCAGCGCCGTGTCGGTCGAGACTCCGATCTGCTCGGCGGCGATCCGCTCGATCCGGGTTCGCGGGACGCGGCAGGCCCGCGCCACCGTGCCGGCCGACAGGCCGAGGGGAATCAGGAAGTCCTCGCGCAGCACCTCGCCGGGATGCAGCGGCGGCAGGACGGTGTCGGTCTCGTACGCGACGGCCATCGGGTGTCTCCCAGAGGCGTGGGGCATCGCAGTCTACCCCCTTACGCCCACTGCAATCCAGCTTTGCGCTCGCAACGCCGTCGCCCGAACCCCACCTGAGGCGCTTCGGAGCGGGGACCCACACGAAAAGCCATGCAGCTCACCGGCATCCATCACCTCACCGCGGTGACCGCCCGCGCGGCCGAGAACGTGGCGTTCTACACCGGCACGCTCGGCCTGCGGCTGGTGAAGAAGACCGTGAACCAGGACGACGTCTCGGCCTATCACCTGTTCTACGCGGATGGCCTGGCGAGCCCGGGCAGCGACATCACCTTCTTCGACTGGCCGGCGCCCCCGGAGCGGCGCGGGTCGAACAGCATCACCCGCACCCACCTGCGCGTGCCGGGCGAGGGCACGGTGGCGTGGTGGCACGCGCGCCTGCGTGACGCCGCCGCCGTGG
>NZ_VRVD01000512.1:0-3394 GCF_008040015.1 Methylobacterium sp. WL18
CCGCGTAGGCCCCGATGGTCCGCCGCGCCGCGCCAGCGGGCATAGGCCCAGGGGCGGTACCAGACGCCCCCGCCCGGCAGCCGCTCCGGCACGAGATCGATGCCGTGGGTACCGAACGGGCCACAGCGGCAGATCCGTGCGAATCCCATCCAGGCGCCCGGCCAGAGGCCGTGCCGGGCGATGGCCTGGTCGGCGTATTCGGAGCAGCTCGGCCAGTGGCGGCACTGGCGGCCGATCAAGCCCGACAGGGTCAGCTGGTAGGTGCGAATCGCCCAATGCGCGGCGCGGCGGACCATCGGGGCCTACGCGGCGGCCGTCGCCGCTGTAGCCGGCTTTCCGGTGGCTTGTTCTCCGCCGGATTGGCGCTTGGCGGCGATCTGGTCGAGGGCGTCGACCACCGCGTCGAAGGTCAGCAGGGTCGAGGCATGGCGCGCCTTGAACTCCCGCACCGGCTCCAGGACCGCGAGGTCCGCCCAGGCCCCGTCGGGCGCGGGACCGTTGGCCTTGAGCATCGCCCGCATGGCCTCGCGGACGCCGCGCAGCTCGTCCTCGGTGGCGCCGACCACGTGGCGGCCCATCAGCGACGAGGAGGCCTGCCCGAGGGCGCAGGCCCGGACCTCCTGAGCGAAGTCGGCCACGCGGCCGTCCGCGCCGAGTACGAGGTCGATCGTCACCGTCGAGCCGCACAAACGGGAATGCGCGGTGGCGCTGGCATCGGGCCGCTCCAGGCGTCCCAGATGCGGGATGTCGGCGGCCAGTTCGAGGATACGGCGGTTGTAGATGTCGTCGAGCATCGGGGCCTCGGGCGGGTGCGTCATCCGATCGGGCTATTGCCCATCGGGATTCTGCCGCGCGACCCGTGCATTGCGTGTTGCCGCGCGAACAATGATATAGGCCCCCGACGGTCGCTTCGCGAGGAGGCGGTTCGTCGACCAGGGTCGCGCCCACGGCCAAGGTAGTTCCCACGGCTCTAGTCCAACCGGGGCGCCGGCTCGAACTTGTTTCGAGCCCGGGATCTCCCTCACAGGCCCGACGCGATCCGACGATGTATGCCAAGCCTGACAGCACCACGATGAAGTCCCGTGTGGCGCGGGCCGGAGATGCCATGGATGCCGCGCTTAAATCATTGTCCTATCGAGGCGAAGGACAGGGTCCGGACCGGGGCGGCATCGATGGGCGGGATCTGGGACAGAGTCTGACCGGCATGCGCAACGACAACCGACCGGTCGATGACGGCCGCCCCGCAGCGGTCGAGGTCGCGCCGGAGCCCGCCTCCGCCACCCGCGTGCCCGAGGGGATCGAGACCGGCCGCCCGAGCCGTGCCGAGGCCGAGGCCGCGGTGCGCACGCTCCTGCGATGGGCCGGCGACGATCCGACCCGCGAGGGTCTGCGCGACACGCCGGCCCGGGTCACCAAGGCCTTCGGGCAGCTGTTCGGCGGCTACGAGATGGATGCCGAGGCCCTGCTGGCCCGCGTCTTCGAGGAGGTCGAGGGCTATTCGGACATCGTGCTGGTGCGCGACATCCCGTTCTACTCCCATTGCGAGCACCACATGGTGCCGTTCATGGGGCTCGCCCACATCGCCTATTACCCGACCCGCGGGGTCGTCGGGCTCTCGAAGCTCGCCCGCGTGGTCGACACCTTCGCGCGCCGCCTGCAGACGCAGGAGACCATGACGGCGCAGGTCGCCGACGTGATCGAGAGCATCCTCAAGCCCCGGGGCGTGGCCGTGATGGTGGAGGCCGAGCACCTCTGCATGGCGATGCGCGGCGTGCAGAAGGCCGGCGTCTCGACGATCACCAGCCAGTTCCGCGGCGTCTTCAAGGACGACGCCAGCGAGCAGGTGCGCTTCCTCACCCTGGTGCGCGGCGGCACCAAGTAACCGCAGGCCGGATGCCCCGATCGGGCGGCCATCGTCACGCGGCCTTCATCGATCGGGCTACACCCCATAGCGTCGATTCAAGCTCCACCGGACTCGCTTCTGCCGCCATGACCGCAAGCGATAGCGCTTTCGATCCCCCCGGCACCCGGGCCGAGGTCGAGGAAGGCACGGGCCTGACCCCGCGCTTCGACCGGGACGGCCTAATCGCCTGCATCGCGGTCGACGCCCATGACGGGCGCGTGCTGATGCTCGCCCACATGAACGCCGAATCCCTGGCCCGGACCATCGCCACCGGGGAAGCCTGGTACTGGTCGCGGTCCCGGCAGGAACTCTGGCACAAGGGCGCGACCAGCGGGCAGATCCAGCGCGTCGTCGAGATGCGGGTCGATTGCGACCAGGACGCGCTGCTGATCCGCGTGGAGGTCGGCGGCGACGGCGGCTGCTGCCACACCGGCCGCCGGGCCTGCTTCTACCGCCGCGTCGTCCGCGGGGCCGATGGGGCCGTCACCCTGGAGGCCGCCGGGGCATGAGCGCGTCCCTTGCCTTGCAGTGGCAAGAATGTCCGGCCGTCCCCTATTTCCTCCCCGGCACCGTCGAGCCGATCCGGCCCCTGCCCAGTGCCGGCCCCCGCATCGGCCTGGCGCTGGGCGGCGGCTCGGCCCGGGGCTGGGCCCATATCGGGGTGATCCGCGCCCTCGAGGAAGGCGGCATCCATCCCACCGTGGTGGCCGGCTGCTCGATCGGGGCGGTGGTCGGCGCCTGCTACGCCGCGGGGCGCCTCGACCGGCTGGAGACCTTCGCGCGGGAACTGACCCGGCACCGGGTGGTCCGGCTGATCGACCCGCGCTTTCCCGGTTCCGGGCTGATCGCCGGCAACCGCCTCCGTCGGCGCCTGTTCGCCGATCTCGGCACGCGCCGGATCGAGAGCCTGCCGATCCGCTTCGGCTGCGTCGCCACCGAGTTCGGCAGCGGCCTGGAGGTGAGCCTGACCGAGGGCCCGACCGTGGAGGCCGTGCGCGCCTCCTACGCCATCCCCGGCCTGTTCCCGCCCGTGACCCATGAGGGGCGCGTCCTGATGGACGGGACCCTGGTCAACCCCGTGCCGGTGGCGCTCGCCCGCGCGCTCGGGGCCGACCTCGTGATCTGCGTGAACCTCAACGGCGATACCGGCGGCCCGGTGGTGCACGAGGTGCCGGCGCCGGCCGCGCGCCGGAGCTTCCTCCAGCTGATCCGCGCGCGCCTGCCGGGCTTCGAGCCCCAGGAGGCCGAGATCCCGGTCCCGGGCATCGCCCGGGTGGTGCTCGGCGCGTTCAACATCACCCAGGACCGGATCTCCCGGGCGCGGCTGGAGCGCGACCCGCCGGACGTGGCCATCGGCCCGGATGTCGCGGCCTTCGGCCTGTTCGACTTCCACAAGGCCGCCGAGGGGATCGACATCGGCTACCGGGCGGCCCGGGCGGCCCTGCCCCGGATTCGCGCCGTCGTGAGCGGCGCCGCCGCGCGCGCCTAGAG
>NZ_VRVD01000513.1:0-3373 GCF_008040015.1 Methylobacterium sp. WL18
GGAGACCGCGTCGCCGGGCACGGGCGCCGCCGGGGCGTCCGTCGATCCGGTGGCCGAGGCCCTGGCCCTCCTCACCGCCGAGCGCGACGAGCTGAAGGACCGGATGCTGCGCACGCTGGCCGAGATGGAGAACCTGCGCCGCCGGACCGAGCGGGAGATCGCGGACGCGCGCGCCTACGCGGTCACCAATTTCGCCCGCGACGTGCTCAACGTGGCCGACAACATCCACCGGGCCCTCGACAGCGTCCCGGCCGACGCGAAGGCCGCCGCGGACGGCGCCTTCAAGGGTCTGATCGACGGCATCGAGCTGACCGAGCGCGACCTGGCCAAGACCCTCGAGCGCCACGGGGTGAAGCCCGTCGAGCCGGAGGGCCAGAAGTTCGACCCGAACCGGCACCAGGCCATGTTCGAGGTACCGAACCCCGATGTCCCGGCCGGCACCGTCGTGCAGGTCGTGCAGACCGGCTACGTGATCGGCGAGCGGGTGCTCCGCCCGGCGCTGGTCGGCGTCGCCAAGGGCGGTCCCAAGCCTGCCGCGAACCCCGCCGACGCCGCCTGATCAGCGCATCTGCGCCGACGCGTCCGCGCAAGGCAGCGCGGTCGCGAAGTCCGCGATGAACCGCGCCGTCTGCCGCGTCTCGACCGGCGCCCGCGGGTCGCGCGCCACCACGCCGGCCTCGACGCCGAGGCGTCGATTGCAGGAGCAGGCCGGCAGCAGCCCCAGGGATGGGTCCGGCCAGCAGGAATCGTGATGCGCGCAGGCGAGGTCGAGCGCGTCGATCGGCGCGTAGCCGGGGCCGCGGTTCCCTGGCCCGCAGAAATTGCCGTAGATCAGGAGGGCGCCCCGGTTTGATGGCCCGGGCGGCACGATCTCCTGCGCGGTCGCAGTGCCGACGGCGAGACCGAGGGTCAGCAGGGCCGTCGCGATGGTGGTCAGGCTGGGAGCGTTCACGGCCGATCCTGCATCGGTGATGCCTCCTGACGCCGCGCGGCGGTACCGGCGCGGCATTCGACATCCGTGTCACCGGGCTGGCGCGGACGATCCCGGCCGGCCGATGGATTCGCGGAGCCGAACGCCGTGCATTGCGGCCGAGCGCAACGATATCGTCAAGATCGATCGCCACGAATGTTGACTAAAATCGGTACTTCACACCGGCGCGCGTCAACGCGGTTCCCGAATCCTGTTTGCCGGCACCGCAATACGCCGGATCGCTGGCGTTGTAGTATCTCGCTCGGGTGAGCCGGTGGTCGGATCGGAGAGGTCCAGCCCCTCCACCCTGGCGGAGCATCCTTCCATAGCTGTGTGTGCCAAATCGCGTCTTCGAGGCCCCTGCCCGGCGCAACAGCCGAGCGCGTGCCGCGCCAGGGCGGCGGTCGCGCGAGGCTTCAGAGGGCGAGCAGCAGCAGCCCGACGACGGTCACGGAGAGGATGAGGCAGAGCGCGAGATCGAGGATCGGTGCCCCGCCGCAGTTCGGCGCCTGCCGGTCGCGGTCGGTCATGATCCTGGACACGGCGATCACGAACGGGAACCCGCGCGCGGGCGGCCTAGCGTGGCATCTCTTTGCAGGTGCGGGTGCCCATAGGCATCGGGAGCTGCGTCCTGTGACGCCTTCGTCGCGTCGGCACGATGAGCCGTGTCCGCGACGGCGGTGCCGAAGGCCGGCAGTGCGAGCGCGGTCAGCAGGCAGGCGATCCGCCTGAGCCGCGGCATGGGATCGGATTGGCGGGATCGAGAGGGCGCCTTCGCGGGTAGCGTGAGCGGCGGCAGCGCCTCGGCGACCAGTCTACGCGTCTTTGCACTCATCGTCCCGGCCCCATCAATGACGTGGGAAATTTGACCACGCTTTCCGACTACGTGTGTAAAATTCCCACGTCAACGGAAAATCGCCGGTCGAGCGTGTGGACGCGCACGCCGTGGGATTGTCTCCCACGACACATCGTCTAACCATGCGACCATGTCCGAGACCGCAGACACGAAACCGGAGGGCGCCAGCCTGCACGCGCCGCTGGCCCGGCTCCTGCGCCCGCTGGTCCGCCTGCTCGTGGCCCGGGGAATCACGTTCCCGGCGCTCACAGACCTGTTGCGCGAGCTCTACGTGAACGTCGCCGAGTACGACTTCGCCCTGCCCGGCAAGGAGCAGACCGACAGCCGGGTCTCCCTGTTGACCGGCATCCATCGCAAGGAGGTGCGGCGCCTGCGCGGGGCCGGGGCGCCGGTGAGCGCGGTTCCGGCCGTGGTCTCGCGCACGAGCCGGATCATCGCCCGCTGGATCGCCGACCCGGCCTTCACCGATCCGCAGGGCCAGCCGCTGCCGCTGCCGCGGACCGCGGATGCGGGCGCGCCGTCCTTCGAGGCTCTGGTCTCCGGCATCACCCGCGACCTGCGTCCCCGCGCGGTGCTCGACGAATGGCTCGACCGCGGGCTCGCCTTCCTGGACCCGCAGGACCGGATCGTTCTGGCTGAGGCGGCCTACGTGCCGCGCGGGGACGGCGCGGCCGAGCCGCAGCTCTACTATTTCGGCCGCAACCTGCACGACCATATCGCGGCGAGCGTCGCCAACATCGTCGGCGACAAACCGCGCTTCCTCGAGCGGGCCGTGCATTACGACGGGCTGTCCGAAGCGCTTGCGGCCAAGCTCGAGGCGCGGGCGCGCGAGATCGCCATGGAGGCCCTGCAGCAGGCCAACCGGGAGGCGCATGCCGCCTGCCAGACCGATTCCGGCGGCGATCACCGCTGGAATTTCGGCCTCTACGTCTACGCCGAGGCCGCGCCGCCGGCCCGGTCCACGGACGGGCGCTGAGAGGCCGGCCGGTGCGCTCCTCGCCAAACCGCCGGTTCGTCCTGCGCCTGCTCGCGGGCACCGCAACGCTGCTGCCGGGCGCCGCCCGGCCCCAGGAGAACCCGCGCGACCAGGGCATCGGCGGCACCGGCATGAAGATGACCGACGAGCCGAAGGACGGTGCCCTCGGCGAGGGCGATCGCGGCATCGGCGGCACGGGGGTGATCGGCACGATCCGCCGCTTCGGCTCGATCGTCGTCAACGACCTGCGCATCGCCTACCCGCCCGAGGTCGCGGTGGAGATCGACGGGGAGCCCGCCAAGGCGGCCGACCTGAAGATCGGCCATGTCGTGCACGTGGTCGCCCGGCCGGAGCACGGCGGCCTCGGCACAAGCCGCATCGACGTGGCCAGCGAGGTGGTCGGGCCGGTGGAATCGCTCGCGCCCGGGCGGATGATCGTGCTCGGCCAGCGGGTCTCCACCGGGAACCTCACGGGGGACTGGAAGCCCGGCACCCGCGTCGCCGTGAGCGGCCTGCGCCGGCCGGACGGCGTGATCTTGGCGAGCCTGATCGAGCCGCGCAGCTTCGGGCC
>NZ_VRVD01000514.1:0-3371 GCF_008040015.1 Methylobacterium sp. WL18
CCGTCGGTGGGGAACAGCCGGCCCTGGCGGTTCGTGCGCGTCTCCGACCCGACCCGGCGCGCCGCCGTGGCGAACGACTTCTCCCGCTGCAACGCGGCCGCAGCCGAGGGCTACGACGCGGCACGCGCCGCCCGCTACCGGGCGCTGAAGCTCGCCGGCCTCAACGAGGCGCCAGAGCACCTCGCGGTGTTCTGCGACGACGCCACCGAGACCGGCCTCGGCCTCGGCCGAGCCAGCATGCCGGAGACCCTGGCCTATTCGGTGGTCGGGGCGGTGCAGTGCTTCTGGCTGGCGGCGCGGGCGCGCGGACTCGGGGTCGGCTGGGTCTCGATCCTGGAGCCGGCCCGCGTCACCGGGATCCTGGCTGTGCCGGAGACCTGGCGGCTCGTCGCCTATCTGTGCGTCGGCCATCCGGTCGAGGAGCATCGCGACCCGGAACTGGAGCGCCACGGCTGGCAGGCGGAAGACCCCCGCGGCACCGAGTTGTTCGAGCGCTGAGCCGTCCGACCTCAGGATTGAGGCTACTTCTTTACCCTCCCCAAGACTTCCCGGGAGAAGCAGAGCGTCAACCATAGCTTTCAAGGGAACGGCAAGCGCGGCCGTGGATTACTGGCCGGCATACGCTCACGCTTGTCGAGGAAGTCCAGGATGTCGGGTCGGGTGGCGGCTTTATTCGGTTTGGCCGGCGCGCTGCTGGCGGGTTGCTTCGGGACGGCCCAGGCGCGGGAGCTGGTGCCGTTCCAGAACGGCGTCGCGCCGGGCTCGGTGGTGATCAGCGTGTCCCAGCGCAAGCTCTATCTGGTGAACGGCGACGGCACCGCGATCCGCTATCCCGTGGCGGTGGGCAAGCCCGGCAAGCAATGGTTCGGCACGGCCGCGATCGACGGCAAGTACGTCGCCCCGGCCTGGTCGCCGCCGGCCGAGGTCAAGCGCGACAACCCCCGGCTGCCGAACGTCATCGCGGGCGGCTCACCCAGCAACCCGATGGGCGCGGCCGCGATGACGCTGGCCGGGGGCGAATACGCGATCCACGGCACCAACCGGCCGAACTCGGTCGGCACCTACGCATCCTATGGCTGCATCCGGATGTACAACCAGGATGTGGTCGATCTCTACGCCCGGGTCGATGTCGGCGCGCAGGTCTACATGACCCGGTGAGGGCCAGCACATCGGTGTGATCAGGACACCTCACTGGCGTGGCGTGCCACCGCTTCCACGAACGCCTCCGCCATGTCGAGATGACGTTCGAGGTCTTCCTTCGACGGCATGGGCTCGGCGGTGTGCGGATCCTCCGCCGGGTAACGGAAAGCGGTGGCCCAAGGCGTCAATCCCGCCAGTTGCCGGGCCTGTACGAGGAGAGGACTGGTGCTCGGAATGAGCGCGGTGAGCGCATCGAGATCATGTCCGGCTCCCCGGCCGCGCGGATACCGGATGCCCTCCGCCACGAGGATCGCCTTCGCAGCCTTCTCGACGGCCTGATGCACGTGGAAGGCGGCGTCCTCCAGTTCCGGCGGATCGAGGAGCAGCCGGCGCGCGGATCGCGTGTCCTGTCGCGCCTTCCGAACCCACGCGCCGGGATCCGACGCGCTCAAAGCGGGGCCTCCGCCGCCTTGTCGTAGAGGACGATCCCCTCCTCGGCGACGTCATGCGCGAGTGCGTTGATGTCGAGACGGCGGGCCTCGAAGACGCTTCTGCGCATCGGGACTAGCTGGATCGACGTGCCAAGATCGCGAACGGCCGCCCACAGGGACGCCGGCGTATAGCGGCCTGACGGAATATCGTCGTCCAGCAGAACACACAGGTCCCAGTCACTGTGGTCGTCGTGGTCTCCCCGGGCACGGCTGCCGAACAGGATCACGCGCTCGACGGGTGCGACCCTACGCAGACGCGCGACGATCGCAGCGAGCGAGGGCGACAGACGGTCCGGAGCAAGCGCATGGCTCATTCCGTAAGTATACAGCACGCGGGCTCAGCCCGCATGCATCCGTGATCTTGGATCCGTGGAACAAGCCACGGGATCCGGGCCCGCCCTTATGCGATCGCCCTCACTTCGCCGGCGGCGCCGTCGCCTCGACCGACGTGAAGGTCTCGAGGATCCGGTAGGTGTGCTCGGCGCCGGCCGGCACGCAGTAGGAATCCCCCGGCGCGAGCGCGACCGTCTCGCCGCCGACGACCAACTCGGCCCGGCCGCTGATGACGTAGCCCACGGTCTCGTGGGGCGAGGACGTCATCGGCTTGTCGGCGTTCGGCTCCTCGGCCCGCCACATGCGCATGCCGAGCCGCTCGCCCCGGGCCAGGGTGATCTCGCCGTGCGGTCCAGCGGCCGCGCCGTGGGCCGATACCTTCGTCGCCATCATCGTCTCCTGTCGGTGAACCAGCCCAACGGCGCCCGGCCCGCGACGTTCCGCGCCCGGTGTCGCGGCCTCGGCCCGGGTCGCCGCTTGACGGCCCCCGGGGGCGACAACAGGATGTGGAACCGGTTCGACAAGGCGCCCGACAGAGGCGTGGGCCGGCGCGACGCCGCGGATCCGCCCGGGTCCGGCGCGTCGACGAATCGACCGGAGGGACGCGCCATGCAGATCAAGGCGGCGATCGACAGGATTCCCGGCGGCCTCATGCTGGTCCCGCTCCTGCTGGGCGCCCTGTGCAAGACGTTCGCGCCGGGAGCGCCGGCCTATTTCAAGGGCTTCACGCAAGGGATCATGACCGGGGTGATCCCGATCCTGGCGGTCTGGTTCTTCTGCATGGGCGCGTCGGTCAGCCTGAAGGCGACCGGCACCGTCCTGCGCAAGTCCGGCACCCTGGTGCTGACCAAGCTGCTGTCGGCCTGGGCGATCGTGCTGGTCGCCGCGCTGTTCATCCCGCCCGAGGGCATCCAGACCGGCTTCTTCGCGGGGCTGTCGATCCTCGCGATCGTCTGCGCGATGGATATGACCAATGGCGGCCTCTACGCCTCCCTGATGCAGACCTACGGCAGCCGGGAGGAGGCGGGCGCGTTCATCCTGACCTCGATCGAGTCCGGCCCGCTGATGAGCATGATCATCCTGGGCGCCTCCGGGGCGGCCCATTTCGAGCCGCAGATCTTCGCCGGCGCAGTGCTGCCGTTCCTGGTCGGCTTCCTGCTCGGCAACCTCGATCCGAAGCTGCGCGCCCTGTTCGCCCCGGGCGGCCAGCTGATGATCCCGTTCTTCGCCTTCGCGCTCGGCAACACGGTGGATCTCAACAACCTGCTCTCGCCCCTTGCCGGGCTCGGGATCGTCCTCGCGCTGGCGGTCATCGTGCTCACCGGCATCCCGCTGATCCTGGCCGACAGGGCCATCGGGGGCGGAACCGGGACGGCGGGGCTCGCGGCCTCGTCCACCGCCGGGGCG
>NZ_VRVD01000515.1:0-3368 GCF_008040015.1 Methylobacterium sp. WL18
GCCTGAGGCCAGCCGATCGCGCGCGGGGGACGGCATCGGCTACTTCGGTGCCGGGGCGGGGGGAGCCGCCGGAGGCGGAACCGGCGGCGCACCGGTCTTCGGGGCGTTGTCGGTGGCGGCGGCCACAGCCAGCATGTTGAGGAGCTTCGTCACCGAGTTCTGCGAGATCGCCGTGACCGCAGAGTTGGGATCGGCGTTCATGGTCTGGAACTTGAGGTAGGTCGGATCGGCGTAGATCTCGTCCAGATGCTTCAGCTCCGTGAGCGTGAACTTCTGGGCGTATTCCTTCGACAGCCCCTCGATCATGATGCCGCGCTGCTTCTCGAACTCGTCCGTGAGTTCCTTGCGCACGGCCTCGGCGCGGGATTCCGGCATCGCCGCCACGGTCTTCTCCAGCGCGACGTTGAAGCCGGTCTGAAGGTTCTTAATCAAGGTCTTGTTCACCAGCGACGTGGCTTCGGTGATGCGGTCGGACGCATCGTCGGCACGTGCGGCCAGCGGCATGCTCAGGGAGACGCCCAGGCAGAGCGTCGCGATCAGGCGGTTCAAGGGCTCGACTCCCAATGTTTTATCGTCCGGCCCGGATTCGGGCCGACCGTCGCCCGCGCCTCTACAGCATCGTGCCGGATATCGGAACCGGCACGATGCTGTAGGTCCTTGGTTTCGCATCGTCTTTTTCCGAAAGCCGGAAACCACCTTTCGGGACGATGCGCGAGCAGCGTTCCCGGGCTTTGGAGAGCGGCCGTGGCCGGCCCCCGCGCCGCACCGTCGCTCAGACGCGCTCGATGATCGTGGCGGTGCCCATGCCGGCACCGATGCAGAGCGTCACCAGCGCGCGCTCCTTGCCGGTGCGCTCCAGCTCGTCGAGCACCGTCCCGAGGATCATCGCGCCGGTCGCCCCGAGCGGGTGGCCCAGAGCGATCGCGCCGCCGGTGACGTTGACGATTTCGGGATCGAGATCGAACGCCTGGCAGAAGCGCAGCACCACCGCCGCGAAGGCCTCGTTCACCTCGAACAGGTCGATGTCGGAGAGGCTCAGCCCGGACCGGGCCAGGACCTTGCGGGTGACGTCCACCGGGCCGGTGAGCATCAGGGCCGGATCGGAACCGATATTGGCAAACGCCCGGATCCGGGCCCGCGGCCTCAGGCCGGCGGCGGCACCGGCCGCCTGCGAGCCGATCAGCACGGCGGCGGCGCCATCGACGATGCCCGACGAGTTGCCGGCGTGGTGGACGTGGTTGACCGTCTCGACATCCGGATGCGCGTCGGTCGCCACCGCGTCGAACCCGCCCATCTGCCCCATCTGGACGAAGGAGGCCTTCAGCGCGGCGAGCGACTGCATGTCGGTGCCCGGCCGCATATGCTCGTCGCGATCGAGGAGCGTGATGCCGTTCACGTCGCGCACCGGGACCACCGAGCCGTTAAACAGCCCGTCCGCCCAGGATTTGGCCGAGCGCGCCTGCGATCGCACCGCGTAGGCGTCGCAATCGTCCCGCGTGAACCCGTACTTGGTGGCGATCAGGTCCGCCGAGACGCCCTGCGGCATGAAATACGACTTGATGGCGATCGCCGGATCGACCGGCCAGGCGCCCCCGGACGCGCCGATGCCGATGCGGCTCATCGATTCGACGCCGCCGCCCACCGCCATCTCGTGCTGGCCGCTCATCACCTGCGCGGCGGCGAAGTTCACCGCGTCGAGGCCCGACGCGCAGAAGCGGTTGATCTGGATGCCCGGGACGTGGTCGCCGTAATCGCTCACCAGCGCCGCGGCGCGGGCGATGTCGCCCCCCGCCTCGCCGACCGGGTCGACGCATCCCAGGATCACGTCATCCACCAGGGCGGTGTCGAGGCCGTTGCGGTCCTTCAGGGCCCGCAGGGCCGTCTCGGCGAGGCGCAGGGCCGTCACCTCGTGCAGGGCTCCGTCCGCCTTGCCACGGCCGCGCGGCGTGCGGACGTGATCGTAGATGAAGGCTTCGGGCATCGGCGTTCCCCAGCGTGTTCTTGCCTGTTGGCGACGCGGCCTTAGCGGGCCGACTCGCTGGGCGCCAGTCTGCCACGGCAGATATGCGTCGCACCATCCCGGACCGCGGCGAAACGGCCAAGCTTGAATCGCGCGCAAAACGGAACCGCGCCCGATCGGGGTTCGATCGGGCGCGGTTCTCGGGTCCGGCTCTGATGCGACGGGGGGCGCCGCAGCGGTATCCCGCTCGGAATCCTAGTCCTGAAGCATCCGCTTCAGCAGCTCGACCTCGTCGCCGAGGATCGTATCCTCGCCGATCAGCTTCTCGATCTTGCGCACCGCGTGCAGCACGGTGGTGTGGTCGCGTCCGCCGAACCGCCGGCCGATCTCGGGCAGCGAGCGCAGGGTCAGCACCTTCGACAGATACATCGCGATCTGCCGCGGCTTGACCACGGCGGCGGTGCGCCGCTCCGACAGGATGTCCGAGCGAGAGACGTTGTAGCGCGAGGCGACCAGCTTCTGGATGTCCTCGATCTTGATCCGCTTCGGCTCGCGGTTCTTCACGAGGTCGCGGATCGCGCTCTCGGCGGTCTCCATGGTGACGGCGGTGCCGGTGAGCGTGGCATGGGCCAGCAGACGGTTGACCGCGCCTTCGAGGTCGCGGCCGTTGGCCGTGATCGCCCGGGCCACGTAGGTCGCGACCTGCGGCGACACGTCGAAGCCCGGATGCGCCACCCGAACCGCGGCGAGCCGCGCCGACAGGATCGAGACGCGCAGGGCCTCGTCGAGGGCCGTGATCTCGACCACCAGGCCGCCGCCCAGGCGCGAGCGCACGCGCTCGTCCAGCGCCTCCAGCTCGGTCGGGGGCCGGTCGGAGGCGACGACGACCTGCCGGCCGGCATCGATCAGCGCATTGATGGTGTGGCCGAACTCGGCCTGGATCGACTTGCCCTGGATGAACTGGACGTCGTCCAGGATCAGCAGGTCGATGCCGCGCAGGCGCTCCTTGTAGGCCAGCGCCGACTGGGTCTTCAGGGCGTTGACGAAGCCGTACATGAAGCGGTCGGCGGTCAGGTAGATCACCCGGCGGCCGGCCTCGCGGGCGGCGTGGCCGATGCCGTGCAGCAGGTGCGTCTTGCCGAGGCCGACGCCGGCATGGAGGTAGAGCGGGTTGTACAGCGCGCCCTCGCCCTGGTGCCGGGCGACCCGCTCGGCGGCGGCGTGGGCCAGCGCGTTCGAGCGGCCGATGACGAAGCTCGCGAAGGTCAGCCGCGCGTCCAGCGGCGTGCCGCTGAGGTCACCCCCCGCTTCGGCGGAGCGATGCTCCGACGGCGTGGAGACGGCCGCAACCGGCGCCGGCGTCCCGGTGGCGTGGAGCCGGGCCAGCGGGCCGCTGGCGGCTCCGGCC
>NZ_VRVD01000516.1:0-3342 GCF_008040015.1 Methylobacterium sp. WL18
GCCGAGGGTGCCGCGGCCCGGTCGCCGGGCTTCCGGTCGGACTTCTGCGTGGCCTTGTCGGCGCCCGTTGCATCCGGCCGCGCGTCGCCCGCAGGCGCGCGTTCGACGGTGCGGAACAGGCCGTTCAGGCCGCCGATGACCTCGAAGGAGCGGCGCGAGAGCTTGCCGTAGGCGCTGGCATTCGGATCGATCGGGGCGGTGGGACCGCCGGACGCCTGCTGCTGGGCGGCCCGCGGGCTTTCCTTCAGGCCCGGCAAGCCCTTGATCTCGATGCCCTGGTGGGCCGGCTCCATCACGTCGTGCCAGAGCTGGGCGGGGAGCGAGCCGCCGGTCAGCTTGTTGGTCGAGGTGTGGTCGTCGTTCCCGAACCAGACCGCGCCGACGTAATTGCCGGTGTAGCCGACGAACCACGCATCCCGGTAGGCGTTCGTGGTGCCGGACTTGCCGGCGACCTTCACGCCCTCGAGCTGGGCGCGCTTGCCGGTCCCCTCCTCGACCACCTTGTTGAGCATGAAGTTCATGTCGGCGACGACCTGGGGCGGAAGCACCCGATCGGGCGCCTCGTCGGCGTGGCGGTAGATCACCTCGCCGGACGAGTTCTTCACCTCCATGGCCGCATAGGGCTTGGCCTTGTAGCCGCCGTTGGCGAACACCGCGTAGCCGGCGGCCTGGTCGATCACCGTGACCTCGTCGGAACCGATCGGCATCGAGACGGTGTCGATCAGGTTCGAGGTGATGCCCATCTTGTGGGCCAGATCGGTGATCTTCGCGCGGCCGGCCTTCGCGGCGCGGGCCTCATGGCTGATGCCCATGGCCTTGCCGAGCGAGATCGAGATCTTGATCGGGATCGTGTTGATCGACTTCGCTACGGCGAGCCACATCGGCACCCGTCCGGCATAGGACCGGCCGTAATTCTGCGGGCACCAATTGCCGATGCAGACCGGGCTGTCGACCACCGCGGTCTCGGGCTTGAACAGCCCCGACAGGAGGGCGGCGGAGTAGACGTAGGGCTTGAACGACGAGCCGGGCTGGCGCAGCGCGTCGGTGGCGCGGTTGAACTGGCTCTCGCCGTAATCGGCGCCGCCGACCATGGCGCGCAACGCCCCGTCCGGGTCGAGGATGACCATCGCAGCCTCGTCGACGTCGAAGGCGTCGCCGGACTTGCGCAGGATGTCGGCCACTGCCTCGTCGGCCCGCTTCTGGATCGCGAGGTCGAGGGGTGTCTTGACCGTCAGGACGCGGTCGTTGCGGAGCTTGCCCGCATCGGCCATGGCCTTGATCTCGCCGAAGGCCCAGTCGAGGTAATAGTCGGCGGTGATGTCGCGGGTGCGGGTCACCGGGGTCGCCGGGTTGCGCAGGGCGGTCTGGATCTGCCCTTCCGTGACGAAGCCGGCCTCCACCATGTTGTGGAGCACGTCCGCGGCGCGGGCGCGGGCGGCGGGCAGGTTGACGTGCGGGGCGTATTTCGTCGGCGCCTTGAACAGGCCCGCCAGCATGGCCGCCTCGGCCAGGCTGATGTCCTTGAGCGGCTTGCCGAAATAGTAATCCGCCGCCGCCACGGCGCCGAACGTCCCGCCGCCCATATAGGCCCGGTCGAGGTAGAGCTTCAGGATCTCGTTCTTGGTCAGGTGGCTCTCCAGCCACAGGGCCAGGAACGCCTCGTTGATTTTTCTTTCGAGCGAGCGCTCGTTCGTCAAAAAGAGATTCTTGGCGAGCTGCTGCGTGATCGAGGAGCCGCCCTGCGTTCCGCCGCCGCCGCGCGAGTTGTTGACCAGCGCCCGCAGGGTGCCGATCGGGTCGATGCCCCAGTGCTCGTAGAAGCGTCGGTCCTCGGTGGAGACCAACGCCTTGATCATGATGTCGGGAAACTCGTCGAGCTTGAGCGAGTCGTCGTGCTTGATGCCGCGCCGACCGACCTCGGTGCCGTACCGGTCGAGGAATGTGACGGCGAGGTCCTGCTGCTTCAGCCAGTTCTCGCTGGTCAGCTGGAACGCGGGCTGCGCGAAGGCGAGCAGCAGCACCGCGCCGCCGGCCCCCAGGGTCACGGCCTCGCTGGTCAGGTCGAGGGCGATCCGCTTCCAGCCGTGGACGGCGAACCGGCTCATGACCCGCTGGAAGCGCTCGTAGGCCGCGCCGGTCGAGCGGCCGCTGTCGTAGAGGCCGGCATTGACCCAGGCATCGAACGCCAAAGCGGCGCGCTCGATGCGGATCTTGATCTCGGTGAGCGTCGGCAGGCGCACGTTGTCGGACCCGGCTTGTCGAGCGCCCGCGCCGCGGGCAAGAACCGGCGGCCGAGACACCGCGCGGCGTGTCCATCCTTAGCAGGATCCGGAACGGTCGGCGAGGCTCTGCGCAGTCCCGTGATTCGCCGCAGGCCCGCCGGCTTGCCCGGCGGCGCGGGCTCGGGCAGAGACAGCCAATTCCCGATCGCGAGATTGACCGATGTCCAAGCCCGAGGCGCTGCGCCGCGGGGTCGCCGAGCCGTTCTGGCGGACCAAGACCCTCGAAGCCATGACGCCGTCCGAGTGGGAGAGCCTGTGCGACGGGTGCGGTCGGTGCTGCCTGATCAAGCTCGAGGACGACGAGACCGGCGAGGTCCACCACACCGATATCGGCTGCACCCTGCTCGACGGCCTGACCTGCCGCTGCCGCGACTATGCCCGCCGACAGAAGCGCGTGCCCGACTGCGTCCGCCTGACCCCGGAGGCGGTGCGGACGATCCCGTGGCTGCCGCCGACCTGCGGCTATCGGCTCGTCCGCGACGGCGAGCCGCTCTATCCGTGGCATCCCCTGGTCTCGGGCCGGGCCTCCAGCGTGCACGAGGCCGGCATCTCCATCCGGGGCCGGCTTGCCGGCAACGAGGAGGAGTTCTCCGACGACGAGTTGCCGGACCGGATCGTGGCCTGGCCGGGGGCGGATCCGGACGAGCGCTGACGCTCAGCTCGAGTTGACACGGCTGCCGAGCAGCCGGCCGCCCGCGAGACCGTTGAGTCCGATCACGCCCAGCACCGCCACGGCATGGATCAGCAGATCCGACGTGGTCGCGTCGTGCGGATGGAACGGCATCAACAGAGCGGCCGCCGCTGCTGCGGCCGCGAGCCCGCCGAGCGCCGCGGTCAGGTTCGGCCGGAGCGGGCAGGCGCGGCGCAGCATCACGACGATCAGCACGGAAAGCGGCGCCGAGACGCAGACCAGGAAACTGAAGCAGCCGGCGACCTCCTGGGGATTCGGCCGATCGGTGCCGGGGGCGATCCAATCGCGCAGGCAGCCGAAGCCGCTCGCCCCGATCCAGAGGGCCAGGGCGGGGAGCGGCAGCAAGGCCCAGGCCCGGGAGCGGCCCGG
>NZ_VRVD01000517.1:0-3340 GCF_008040015.1 Methylobacterium sp. WL18
GGGCCGCCCGGTCCTGGCGCCGCCGCCCGGGCGCCGAGGCGACGGATGCAGGAGCCTCCGCGTGACGGTGTTCCGCGCGGCGTCGGGTTCGCCGGCGCAAGGAAGGCTGAACGGGTGCGGCGCGCAAGCCCGTCCGCGGCCGCTCCGGCGTTCGTCGCATCGCAACGCGTGGGGCAAGCGACCGACGGGCTCACACCCGTGCCCGATCAGGGGGAACGCTGGGAGGCCAAGGCGCCAGCGTCCGTCCTGTGTCCATGAAGCCGGGTGCGGCACGCCATGATGCAGCCCCAGCCTGAAACCGCAGTGCTCGGCCGGGTCGCCTTCTTCGGCCACGACCGGATCGAGCCGACGATCCGGAAGCGGGTCGGCGCCATCCGGGAGACCGGCTGGTCGGTGGTCGAGTACATGTTCGTGCGGGCGCGGGTCGGCCTCGCCGATCCCGGGATCGCCGGCGACGTGGTGCCGCTCGGGCAGACCGTGGACCGGCATTACGGACGGCGTCTCCCGATGCTCGCGCTCGGGATCGTCCGGGCGCTCGCCCGGTGGCGGGACCTGCGCGCCGCGGACGTGGTCTACGTGCGCAACCTCGACATGGCGCTGGTGGCCTGGGCCTCGACCCGGCTCGCGGGCGGCCGGGCGCCGCTGGTCTACGAGGTGCTCGACATCCAGCGCCTGATGGTGCGGCCGGACCGGGTCGGGCGGGTCGCCCGGGCGGTGGAACGCTGGATCCTGGGCCGCAGCGCGCTCCTGGTGGTCAGCGCGCCGGACTTCGTGGGGCGCTACTTCGGGCCGGTCCAGGGCTTTTCGGGCCCGTGGCACCTCCTCGAGAACAAGGTCATGGCGCACCGCCTCGCCGAGGTGGCGCACCGGATCGACCGCGACCGCAGGGCCGGGCCGCCCTGGGTCATCGGCTGGTTCGGCACCCTGCGCTGCCGCCGGAGCCTGACCATCCTGGCGGCGGTGGCGCGGGCGCTGGGCGACGCGGTGCGGATCGTGATCGCCGGCCGGCTCTCGGAGGAGGATATCGACCCGCAGACCTTCGCGGAGACGCTGCGCCGGCATCCGAACATGTCGTTCCGCGGCCCCTACGCCAATCCGGGCGAGTTGCCCGACATCTACGGCGGCGTGCACTTCAGCTGGGCGGTCGATTGCTTGGATGACGGCCTGAACTCGGACTGGCTGCTGCCGAACCGGCTCTATGAGGGCGGCCTGTGCGGGGCGCTGACGCTGGCGCGCGCCGAGACCGCCACGGGCCGCTACGCGGTGGCCGAGCAGCTCGGCTGGGCCTTCCCGGAACCGCTCGAGGACGCCGTCATCGCGTTCCTGCGCGGCCTCGACGGCGCGACCTACGCGGCGATGCACGGCCGGCTCGCCACCCGGGCGACCTCGGACTTCGTCGACGTCCACGGCATGCGCGACCTGCTCGCCCGGGTCGCCTGACTGGCTTTTTCGCGGGGCGCGCGGCTCAACGGGCCGGGCCGCGCTGCCTGACGCGGGCCAAGCCCGAATTCGGGCGCATCGTCCACCCCGCGACGGGATGCTGACGGACTCTCACATCCGGCGGGCCGACACGGGCGCAGGAGGTCGTGCGGGTTGCCTCCCGCTGCGGGAAAAGTGGCCTGTCGCGCTATGGACGTGAGACTGCCTCGAACTTGCGGAGCCCTCAGCGGACCCGGTGCGCCCGGATCGGGCGGCCCGGGTTACGTAGTTCCGACGGGCACGCCCGCGGGCACGCGAATCGATCGGCTCAGGATGCGGCTTGCCGGCCTCCGAAAGCCCTGATTCGGGGGTGATTCGCCGCCGGACGAGCGGTTCGAGCCCCCAAACCGTCATCATGTCTACAAAATCAGTCCCTCAACCCAGTTTCAGCGACGAAAACTGGATTCGCCACCGCGCTGGAGCGCGAGATAGGCGGGGCAATTAGACATCGGTCGAATAGGCTAAACAATTTGGCCAAGGCCGCATCCGGCGCCGGAATCCGATCCCCGAGCCGGCGGGCCGCCGCGGCGGAAATAGCCACCGCGGCGTTTCGGTTTTTTGGTTGCTAAAAAATTCCGATCGACCACCCAGATACGGTCGATCGGTCGCAATGAACCGAAATAGACACCAGAAGACCGCACGAATGCGGGACGAGATCTACGATCCGCACCGGCCGCCACTGCGTCAGTAGCTACGTACGTAGTTTGTGACTGTTTTGATATGCGTAGAAATTTAATCAAACCGGAGCAGATAGGGTATTTACAGCTGATTTTACGAAAGTTAGCATTATATCCACGGTCATCGAGAGCCATCCAATAAGGCGCCGAACAGATCGCAATCCGCCAGTGTCATGTCGACGGCGAGTTCGTGGGTTTCCGCGCCCTCGCCTGACAACGGGCTTCCTGCGAAAGGAGGTAACTTCCTATGGCCAGTCTTGGTACTCGAGACGAGCGCGTCATCGTTGAGCGGGATAGTCCCAGGAGCCGCAGCGGCTTTCCGGGAGCGCAGGGCGGTGACGGTTCCGCCGTCATCGAGCAGCGGGACCCCACCCTGGTCCGCACGAACCGCATCGTGATCATCGATCGCCGGCAACTCGTCGGTCGATGCCTGGCCGCGTCCCTCCGGGAGGCCGACAAGGACACCGTGTTCGAGGTGTTCCCGGACATCGAGTCCTGGAAGCGCCAGACCCCGTTCGTGGCCGCCAACGTGGTCGTGCTGTGCCGGCCGGACGGCAACCTGTCCGAGACCGAGTGGGCCGAGGTCACCCGGGAGCTGGCCCTGCTGCAGGGCGAGATCGACGCGCCCCCGGTCGCGGTCATCTCGGACGGGGAGAACCTCGACCAGATCGTGCGGACCATCAAGCTCGGGGTGAAGGGCTACATCCCGACCACGACGTCGGTCGACATCGCCCTGCAGGCGCTCCAGCTCGTCCAGGCGGGCGGCGTCTACATCCCGGCGGAGTGCCTGTTCCCGCTTCTCGCCAGCATCAAGGTCGAGGAGCCGGTCGAGCCCGGCGAGGACGAGATCTTCTCCCCGCGCCAGCTCTGCGTCGCCCGGGCCCTGCGCAAGGGCACGCCGAACAAGATCATCGCCTACGAGTTGAACATGTGCGAGAGCACGGTGAAGGTTCACGTCCGCAACATCATGAAGAAGTTGAAGGCGAAGAACCGCACCGAGGTCGCGTACCTGACCAACAAGTACTTCCTGCGCGAGGATTCGAGCCTGGCCGCCATGAAGGCCCCCGCGGCCTGACCGCCCCCCCGGCCGCGACGGCCCCGACAGAGCGCCGTGCCCGATCCATCCGCGATCGGGCACGGCGCTCTGTTTTGAGCCGGGCCGCCCCGCGGGGCGGCCCGTTCCA
>NZ_VRVD01000518.1:0-3336 GCF_008040015.1 Methylobacterium sp. WL18
CGCGCGGCCTGTCGGACTTCGCCGCCGACCCGGCCGGCACCTTCATCTTCCGGTTCGAGCCCGCCAGCGTGGTGCGCCGGCTCAACCCGGCCACCAAGCTCACCGGCACGCCGCTGGTGCCGGTGGTGTACCGGATCAACATGCGCGACCCCAACAGCCTGTTCACCACCCAGGCGTTCCGCATGCGCAACCGTGACCTGATCTACGTCTCGAACGCCCCGTTCACCGAGGTCTCGAAGGTGCTGTCCGTCTTCACCTCCGTCACCGGCCCGGTCTCCTCGGTGGCGACCGCCTACTATTACGCGAAGTAAGCACGGGACGACTTTCGCGCGTCGGCGGAAAACAATCGCGTTCCGCCGCGTCCTCGCGTATGGGCTTTGCGTGCGGTTTGGTGCGGCGCGGGAGCGCCCGGACGGAGCCGCGACCCGCCCGCGCCGGTGGCTGACTCGCGCAAGGATGCCTAGAAGAGCCCGATGAAGATCGGACGCGTCGTCTCCGCCCGCGGGCTGTTCCGGCCCACGCTGTTCCCCTTGAGCCTGTGTCTCGCGCTCCTGTCGGCCGGGCCGGCGGCGGCCGATGTCGTGGTCGGCGTCGCGGTCCCGCGCTCGGGCCCCTACGTGGCGGTGGGCGAGCAGGTGCTGCGCGGCGTCGAGGCCGCGGCCCGGGACGCCAACGCCATGGGCGGGCTCGACGGGCAGCCCGTCACCCTCGACGTGCAGGACGATGCCTGCGACTCGAACACCGCCACCGCGGTCGCCAACCACTTCGTGCGCTCCAACGTGCGCCTCGTCGTCGGCCATGTCTGCTCGAACGCCTCGATCGCGGCCTCCGACATCTACGCCCAGAACGGCATCGTGATGATCAGCGCGGCCTCGGTGTCGGCCCGGCTCACGGACCGGGGGCTGCCGAACGTCTTCCGGGTCTGCGGGCGCGACGACGACCAGGCCCGGCTCTCCGCCGCGGTGCTCGCCGAGCGCTTCCGCGACCGCAAGATCGCGCTGATCCAGGACCAGACCCCGGCCTCCCGGACGCTGGCGGCCGCCACCAAGGACAACCTCAACCGGATCGGCATCAACGAGGCCCTGTCCCTGTCGTTCGCGCCGAGCGACGCCGACGACGCCGCCCTGGTGGACCGGCTCAAGGGCGCGGGGATCGAGGTGGTGTATTACGGCGGCGACGCCGCCGAGATGGGCCGCCTCGTGAAGGTCGCCGCCGATCGCGGCTACCGTCCGCAATGGTTCGGCACCTCGGCGATCGCGACGCCGGACTTCGCCAAGGTCGCGGGCTCGGCCAGCAACGGCGTGCTGATGACCTTCTACCTCGATCCGAGCCGCCAGCCCGCCGCCGCCGCCGTCGTGAAGGCGTTCAAGGCCGAGGGCGTCGATCCCACCGGCTCGACCGTCTACGGCTACGCGGCCCTCCAGGCGCTGGTCGCGGCCGGCAACTTCGCCCACTCGGTCGAGCCGAAGCCGATCGCCCAGGCGCTCCATACGGAGCGGTTCGACGTCGTGCTCGGCACGGTCGGGTTCGATTCCAAGGGCGACGTCACCGCCCAGGGCTATGTTCTGTACGTTTGGAAGGACGGGAGCTTTACGCCGGCCGGGAAGTGAGGACCGGGTCTCAGGCTCCGGCCGAAAGCCGCGCCTTGGCGGCCTGGGCCAGGAAGGCGGATCGGCTCTCGCCGGTCGCCTCGGCGGCCCGGTCGATCCGCCGGAGGAGGCCTTCCTCCATCGAGATGTTGACGCGCACGGCCCTGCCAGGAAGCTCGACCTGCACGAGCGCAATCATCGCGTCGCCGCTGTCCTCTTGAAAACCGGGATCGCCGCGCAACTCATCCAGCCCGCGTAGGCGCGGGGCTTCCTCGCCATCCTCCGCCATCCCGGCGACGTGGAAGGCCAGCATCTCGGCGGCCTTGCGATAAAGCGTGTCGAGATCGCCCGCGACCGTGGTCGCCCCCGGGAAATCCGGGAAGGAGGCGCCGAACCGGCCGTCCTCCTGGTGCACCAGCATGACGACGTGAGCCATATCCGCCATCTCGGTTCTCATCGATACTCAGGGGAGGCTTCTTGCCCAGATAGGTTTGCTGCCTGCCCTCTCACCAAACCCATCCGGCTTGCCGATAGATGCTGCGCAGGGTTCCGGTCGGGATCTCCGACTCGCCTGCGTCGATCGTGACCCGTCCGGGTTTGCTCGCATGCTTGAACTGGATGTGGTCTCCAGGGCCCTTTCGGACAACGAACCATCCGTCCTTCTGAAGTGCCGTCATCACCGCACGGGTTTTGCGCGCGCGCGCCGGTCTCGACATCCCGGGAACACTTTCGGCCCGCCTGCCGCTCCGCGCTTCCTGGGTCAGGGATCCACGCGAAGATTCGATACGACAGCCTGATCCTTGAGTGTTTCCTCCTGCGTAGGATTACACAAGTCGCAGCCCAGAGCAACAATCTGTGTGTATGTTTGCGCAATACCCGTCCGTACGCGATGCGAGAAGGAGGCTTCGCTGCATCTCGTCGGAGCGCCTGATCCGAACAATCTCCTACCCCCGCTCGGCAGCATCGACCTCCGCACCGCGTCCCAGCCCGCGCAGCAGCTCGGCGAGGTGCGGCCGGACCCGCAGCTGGAGCGCGTGGAGCTGGCGGACCGCCTCGCTGAGCCGGCCCGCGCGGCCGAGCATCCCATCCGCGAAACCGATCATCCGGGCGTTGGGCCAGGCCGGCTCGCGCAGGGCGTGGAGGCGGGCCACCAGGGCCTCGGCGGAAACGTCGGGTTCGGCCTGGGCGAACAGCATCAGCAGCGCCGCCGTGGAGCGCGACAGGCCGTAATGGCAATGGACCAGGAGGTGGCCCGCGCCGTCGAGGTCGCGCCCGAAGCCGAGGATCGCCGCGACATGCTCGGGCTCGGGCGGCACGAGGCCGTCGCCCGGGCCGAGGCAATCGTGGAAGTGCAGGGTCGTGCGGGCATGGGTGCCGTAGGCGGCGAACGCCTCCGGCTCGGGCGTGCCGGGATCGAGAAGCGACAGGACGTGGCTGACCCCGCTCGCGCCGTGGCCGGCCAGCTCCTCCAGGCCGCAGACGGTGTGCAGGGTGAGGTCGGGGAGGGGCATATCGAAATCGGCTCGCATGGTCGGGCGCCTATCACGGGGGCGGTGCGGTTTCGAGGCGCCATGGCGCCACGGCGGCGGCCCCCGTTCCGCGGGCGCTTTCGAGAACACCCGCGGACGTGCTACCTGCGCGCCGACCTTCCGCCGGCCGGATTGGACACGCTAGAGACGAGATGCCGTTGGACGAGCCCCATGACGCGCCCTCCCGGGCCGCCGGAACCCGCCGCGCGGTCCTGACC
>NZ_VRVD01000519.1:0-3326 GCF_008040015.1 Methylobacterium sp. WL18
GCTGGCCTTGAACGCCGCCTCGACGGCGGCGTTCAAGGCCAGCAGATCGGTCTGCCGGGCGATCTCCTGCACGATGGTGATCTTCTGCGCGATGGTCTGCATGGCGTCGACCGCCCGGCCCACCGCGGCGCCGCTCGCCTCGGCGTCCTTGGCGGATTGCCGCGCGATGGTCTCGGTCTGGCTGGCGTTCTCGGCGTTCTGCTTCACGTTGGCGGCCATCTCTTCCATGGACGCCGACGCCTCCTCGGTGGAGGCGGCCTGCTCGGTGGAGCCCTGCGACAGCTGCTCGGCCGAGGCCGACAGCTCCTGCGAACCCGCCGACACGTTCCCGGCGGCGACCGACGCGTCGGCCACCACGGCCCGGAGCTTGCCCAGCATCGTCTGCAGCGCCCGGCCCATCGAGTCCCTGTCGGAGAGGGGGCGCGCCTCGACCGTGAGGTCGCCGGCCGCGATCGCGTTGGCGATCGCGGCCGTGTCGTTGAGGCTGGCGGTCATGCGGTTCAGGGCGGCGACGAGGTCGCCGATCTCGTCCCGCGAGGTCGCGGTGATCGTCGTGCCGAGGTCTCCCACGGCGACGGCCTCGGCGAGCGAGACCGCCCGCAGGAGACCGCGCGCGATCGAGACGGCGAGCCAGGTGGCGATGACGAAGCCGAGGAGAAGCGCCCCGGCGACCGTGGCGATCAGGATCGTCCGCCCGTCGCGCATTTCCAGCCGGGCGCGCTCGGCCGTCTCGGCCATCTGCTGGGTCTCGTACTGGACCAGGGCGTCGAAGGCCTGGAGCGTCCCCGTGCTGGCGGCGGCGTAATCCCCCGCCGCAAGGTCGGCGGCCCGGATGGTCGCGCCGTTCTCGACCGTGGCCAGGGCCTTCCGGAACGAGGCGATCCAGAGGTCGAACGCGGGTCGGACGGGCGTCCCCTGGGCGTGGTCGCCGGCCATCCCGCGCTTGGATTCGATCAGGGCGCGGAGCAGCGCGTCGAGGCTCGGCGCGAGGTCGGCTTCCATCCGCCGCGCGGCTTTCACAGACTGCTCCAGAACGGGGTAGCTGGTCGCCCCGGTGGTGGCCTGCAGGCCGCCCCAGGCCCGTTCGATCCGGATCTGGAGCGCCGCGACGGCGCGGGCCACGCCGGCGTCGGCCCCGGCCTTCGCCGAGACGGCCTCGAGGTCCGCCTGCAGCGCCCGCAGCGCCGGGGTGCCGACCCCATCGATCTCGGCCCAGGTCCGGACATTGGAATTGACCTGGGTCAGCGTGATGACCTGCCCGGCGATCACCTTCTGCTTCTCGAACCTTTCCTTGGCCTCATCGTAGAGCCGCAGGCCCTTCTCGGCGTCGATCAGATCCTTGACCCTGGACAGCTTCGCCTGGACGGCGTTGCGCTTCTCCGCAGCCTGCTTGGCGAAATCGGCCATCTGGTCGTCGTCGACTGAGATCACCGCGGCGCGCGTCAGCGACATGGCGCCGAGCAGATCGGCCTTGGCCTCCTGCACGAGGGTGTTCAGGTCCGCGCGGCCGAGCACGTATTGCAGGGCCGCGTCGGCATTCACGAGCTTGTAATAGCCGACCCAACCCGCCAGGCCGACGAGGATCAGCATGACCCCGAACCCGGCCGCGAGCTTGGCCTTGATTGAAAAGCGCATCGATAATCTCCAAGCGCAATCAGTTCAATATTTGCTGCATATCCGGAATAATGACGAAATCTTCTCCGGACTTCACAATGGAGCGGATGTATTCGGGCCGCCACGCCGTGCCGATCTTGGGCGCGGGCTGGCGGGTCTCCAGCGGAACCGCGGTCACCTCGAACACCTTGTCGGCCACCAGCGCGACCAGGGTCGGGTCTCCGTCGAGATCGAGCTCGATCACCACGAAGCGGGTGTCCGGCGTCGCGGCGTCCATCGGCATGCCGAAGCGCTCGCGGATGTCGGCGAGCGGCACGACGTTGCCGCGCACGTTCACCACGTGGCCGAGATGCGGCCGCGCTCCGGCGACCCGGGTGGTCGGGATCGGGTCGATGATCTCGCGCACCATCCCGGCCCCGAGCGCGAAGGTCTCGGTGCCGATCCGCATCATCACGACCTGGAGCGCGTGGCCCTGCTCGATCGCCTCGACGAAATCGGTCATCACGCCACCTCGCGGTATTCGCGCGGCCCGTCCGGGGCGGCGCCGATCTGTCCGCCGGCCATCAGCTGGGCCGGGTCGATGATGAGCGCCGCGGTGCCGTCGCCCAGGATCGTGGCGCCCGAGAAGGTCGTGACGTCGGCGTGCAGCTTCGACAGCGACTTGATCACCGTCTGGTGGTTGCCGAGGATCTGGTCGGCTACGAGCCCGAACCGGGCTTCGCCCACCGAGACGATGATCACCTTCTGGTACGGGTCCGGCTCGCCGGCCTCCGCGAACAGGCTGCGCAGCCGCAGGAACGGCACGAGGTCGCCGCGGATGTTGAGGAAGTCCCGGCCGCGCTCGCTGCGCCCGCCCTCGGGCAGCTCGACGCATTCCTCCACGGCCGCCAGCGGCAGCACGTAGCGGCCCTCCCCGACCCGGATCAGCAGGCCCTCGATGATCGCCAGCGTCAGCGGCAGGCGCAGCACGAGGGCGGTGCCCGCCCCCGGCGCGGTGGCGATGTCGATCGAGCCGCGCAGGGCCTCGATGGTCCGCTTGACCACGTCCATGCCGACGCCGCGGCCCGACAGCGCCGAGATCGCTTGCGCCGTGGAGAAGCCCGGCGCGAACAGGAACTGGTAGACCTGCTGGTCGGTGAGCGGGGTGCCGGGGGCGACCAGCCCGCGCTCCTCGGCCTTGGCGCGGATGCGCGCCACGTCGAGCCCGGCGCCGTCGTCCCGCACGGTGACGTGGACCTGGGCGCCGACATGCTCGGCGCTGAGCGTGATCCGCCCGGTGGCGTCCTTGCCGGAGGCGCCCCGGCGGGCCGGGTCCTCGATGCCGTGATCGATCGCGTTGCGGATCAGGTGCACCAGCGGGTCGGCCAGGCGCTCGATCACGGTCTTGTCGAGTTCGGTCTCCTCGCCCTCGGTCACGAAGGTCACGGGCTTGCCGAGATCCCCCGAGAGGTCGTGGACCAGGCGCCGGAACCGGCCGAACAGCGCCCCGATCGGCACCATGCGGATGCTCATGGTGGTGTCGCGCAGCTGCGCCGACAGGCGCTCAATCTCCTCCGCGATGGTCTGGAGCCCGGCATCGGCGTGCAGGCCGGCGAGCTGGCTCAGCCGGGCCTGGGCGATCACCAGCTCGCCGACCCGGTCGAGCAACTCGTCCAGCCGCTCGGCCTCGACCCGCATGGTGCCGGCCGTGCGCGGCTCGGCGTGGCGGGCGG
>NZ_VRVD01000051.1:0-16432 GCF_008040015.1 Methylobacterium sp. WL18
CCTTCGAACCGCGCTTGCGCTTGGCCCCGTCGTAGCCCGCCCGCTCGCCGCTCTCGGGCGAGGACCGCAGCGTCCGGCTGTCCAGGATCACCGCCGACGGCTCCGGCTTGCGATCCCCTGCCATCCGCAGAACCGCCCGTAGGTCCCCGGCCACATCGGTGAAGCACTCCGCAGCCAGCCAGCGCTGCGTCTGCTGGTACACCGCCGCCCACGGCGGCAGGTCGTGCGGCATGAACCGCCACGGCGCCCCCGCCTTCACGATGAACCGCAAGCCGTTGAACACCTCGCGCAGGTCGTGGTCACGCTGGCCCGAACTCTCCCGCAGCAGCGCCAGATACGGCGCAACCAGCGCCCATTCCTCATCGGACACGTCGGAGGGATAGCCGGCACGACCTGCGCTCATGCCCAAAAACGCAAACCTCACCCATTCAGTACATAACAGCCTCTAGTCATCGACGCCCGGGCCTCGATCCGCGTCTCGCCGACGCGAAGTGCTCGCTGGACAGGAGCCGCTTCACCCAAAGCTAGGCCAACACGGCTGCTGGGAACTTGTAGGAACTGGAGACGCACCGGAACTTATGTCGCCAAACCAAATGACGCTATCGGCCGTACTCGGACGACGCATCGCAAGCAAACATACGCATCCGTTCTGCAAGATCAGAACGCGCGATCCAGAAATCCGGGTGCACGTACGAGTATGAGCGTTCGCGCAGCTTGAACAGATGCGGTTCAACCGCGCCCACGATTTGGTCCCGCCAACGTGTAAGCAGGGTTTCCTCGATCATGGCGAAGTCAGGTATGCGATAGCTCAAACTGAACTGCTTGGAAAAGGCATGCGCGCACTCGGAAATGTCCTCGGCCAGACCATGGGTCTGTGGGGATTGTATGAGGTCGGATCCCCGAGCTCCGAGGCTGTTCCAAAACCGTATCATTTCAGTCTTGACGTAGTTATATGATATGTTCGTTTCGGTTGGAAAGTCGGACGGTAGCGAAATCCCTAGTAAGTTTGATGCAAATTGTTCTGCAACATCTGGAATCTCATCGTATAAATAAATCTTTATTGAATTTTTCCCGAAAGCAGACGCCCAGTTGCTTAACATAAGATCGGGGACGAGCAGGTGAATGCTGCCCGGCTGCGCGAGACATCCAATAATAAACTCTAGAAAATTCTGCGATGTACCGTGTTTGACTTTCTCTTGCCACCAGGGATACAGCGTCGTCAGGCAATTGCGCGCATAATAGGCAACTGTTACGTCGATGTTTTCTAGCAAGAATCTGAAATTATTTAGTGCATCGAGGGGCAGATAGCAGAATTCTTCGCTCGAAAGCACGCATGTCTGCTGAGATTCGTCAATTTTTGATATCAGGGCGTTCAGCCCATGGATGTCAGATTTATAAATCGTAGTTGCGAAGTCGTGCTGACCTTGATGATCTTGGTCTGTAAATGGATACACAATATTCGGAGATTCGAATCTGGAGATTGTAAATAGCATTTTCTGTATGGCTGTCGTTCCTGTCTTGTGGGGGCCGACATGAATGATAAGGCGCTTTGTCATATTTATAAAATCGTGGGATCTTGAAGCTGCAGTTAGCAACGCATTTCGGCGGCAGATCTGCTGTCAGTCTTGGTAATTGATCGCTCGTTACGCGTGATTTGCTGCGCGCTGAGTTGCATCAATGTCTGAACCAACGGCTGGGCTGAGGCGGCAACACCCCGTCCTGCTGTCACCAGCGTTAAATCGGGCTCTGCTGGCGCTTCATAGGGAGCCGAAATGCCGGTGAAATGTGGAATCTTGCCCGATCGGGCGCGTTCGTACAGGCCCTTCGGATCGCGCGCCTCACAGATGCCGAGTGGCGTGTCGACGAAAACCTCGAGAAACTCGATATCACCCGCGATAGCTCGCGCCGCAGCCCGTTCCTCACGGAATGGCGAGATCAGCGAGACGATCGTCACCACGCCCGCCTCCGCCATTAGCTTGGCCGTCTCCGCAGCGCGCCGGATATTCTCGATGCGATCGGAGGCGGTGAAACCGAGGTCTCTGTTAAGCCCGTGCCGCAGATTGTCTCCGTCGAGCACCATAGTGGCACGACCAGCTTGGGTCAGTTTCCGGTCGACGGCGTTGGCGATGCTCGACTTCCCCGAGCCTGACAGCCCGGTCAGCCACGCGATCACAGGTCGTTGTCCGAGCCGGCGCCAGCGAAGCTCGCGCGGCTGAAGCGCGTGCCAGGTCAAATTGCGATCTGAGCCTAGGTCAGGTGAACGCACTGCTCGCCCCCTCAATCGATCCTGGGGGCATTTTTACACGAAACCGTGAGAATCGGTGTTGCTTCAACGTCACGTTGAGGCGCCGTTCGCCCTGAGGTGGTGCCGTGCTACGGCACGCGCAGATCGATCAGACTAATCCCACCTCCCAGTTTAGATCGAACATCCCGTTTAGCTGGCTGATGCTGGGCAATTGAGCACAGGCGGCGCGCGTCAGTGGTGAACTCGCTGCGTAGCTTCAAACGCAAGCGGCCGGGGCATGCCCCGGCCGCTGCGTCGATGATGATACCGGAGTTTACCGCAGCAGCTGCAGAATGCCCTGCTGGGCCGTGTTGGCCAACGACAGGGCCGAGATGCCCAGCGACTGGCGGGTCGATAGGGCCTGCGAGTTGGCAGCCTCTTGGTTCAGATCCGCCGCCGTCAGGTTGGATGAGCCCGTGTCGAGGACGTTGATCAAGTTCTTGCTGAAGTCCTGACGGTTCTGTACCACCGACAGGTTCGAGCCGAAGGTCGAAGCTTCAGTGCGCAACTGACCGGATGCGGCCGTCAGCTTGTTAAGAGTTGTGTTGATGTCAGCGTTGAGGAGGAATTGGCCCTGTCCCACCTTCGTGCTGCTATCCGACTTGCCGGTGATCGCCTCTAGGCCAAGGCCATTCGACGTTGCGTCAGTCGCCGTCACTGTGAGATTTGAGTTGCCCTTTGGATTGAAATTGATCGTCAGGTTGTTGTTGTCGCTTTTCCCGTTGATCAGGTTCGTGCCGTTGTAGCTTGAGTCGCCGGCCAGCTGATCAATTTGGGTCAACAGGCTGTTGTACTGCGTTGCCAAGGAAGCACGCGCAGTCACACCCGAAACGGTCAGGTCGGAGCTCTGTGTGGCAGCAGTGGACGTATCGTAGGTAACGCCGGATGAATCGGTGCCACCCTTGAAGCCCAGCGCGACCTGATCTGCAGAACTTCCAAACTCCACGTCGGCCGACGCGTTCATCACGATCTTCGTGCCGTCGGTGCTCTTCGTGAAGCTGCCGGCGCCGACGGCTTTATTCAGAGAGCTGATCGTATCGTCGATCGTCCCGGTGTCAGAAATTGCTGCCGTCGTTGCAACGCCGTTGACAAACAAGTTCAAGGTCGTGGCCGTAGCCGGGGCCGAGTAGGCGGTCGAGGCTGTGCCGGTGGTGGTGATCTGGGTGGACAGCGCCTGGTTGGCGACCGACTTGGCCTGATCGACCAGCTTCTGGATCGAGGTGATGCCTTGGTTGGCGGCCTGGATCGACTGGATCCCGTTGGAGATACCGTCGAGTAGGTTGCCGAGGTCGCCCGAGCGCTGGCTAAGCGCCTGGGAGGTGAAGAAATTCACCGGATTGTCGAGCGCCGAGGAGACCTTTAGGCCGGTGGACAGCCGGTTCTGGGTGGTCGCAGTCAGCGCGGCCGTGTCCTGCAGCGAGAGCAGGTTCTGGCGGGTAGCGGCGGTGAGCGTGACGTTGGAAGACATCGATGCGGTCCTTTTGGGCGCGTAACCGCTGTATTGGCGGCATCCCCGACTTACACCCTAGGTCATTGCTGACATCTTAAATCGCGCCTCAAACCGGCGAAGTCGTTAGAAGATCCTTAACGCTTGGTGTTCATGGCTTCTCAAATTGAGATGGGAGGTTGATTATGGGTCTGCGCCTCAGCTTGAAGCCTTACGAGCGGCTGATCATCAACGGCGCCGCAATCCGTAACGGCGACCGACCAGTGTCCTTTTTAATTGAAAACCAATGCAAGTTCCTGCGTGAAAGCGAGATCATGCACGAGCGAGACGCAGATACAGACGGAAAGAAGCTGTGCGTCACACTTCAAGTCATGTATTTGATTGATGATCCCACAGAAACCATCGGTCTTTTCTACGCGCAGGCTCGCGAAATGATGCTTTCTGAGCCAAGCCATGCACCATATCTGTTGAAAATTCAGCGAGAAGTAGACGCTGGGCAGTACTATAAGGCTATTAAGATGGGTCGAGAACTGATTGCGCACGAGTGCGACCTTCTGGGGCGATTCACTTCTCGCGCTAGTGTCGCCGGTTAGGTCCGGCCTCGGCTTGTGCAAGCGGCAATGCGAGGCAACTTCGTGACGTTGCCTTCACGATCGAGCTAACCTGCCCGCCAAATAAGATCAGCCGGCCTGTTTCGTGATGCTGGCCGCCGCTGCCGTCAGCCCCCACCGAACGAGATCCTGCGCATCCTGCGCCGTCTTGGCCTCTGCGTAGCATCGCAACTCAGGGGCGTTGCCCGAGGCCCGAAAATGGATCGTCCGTCCGCCGTCGAGGCCGATCCTGATCCCGTCCTGCTGATCAACCGTGTGCGGAGACCCAATCGGCCGGACGAACTCGGCCCGGAAGTGTTCATCGCCGAGTCGCTCGAGAAAAGTTCCGCTCCGTTCTGACGGAGTGTTTGGGAGCCGGTCGCTTGCCATCTCTCCCGCGTCGAGCGAGGTCACGAGATCGGTCAGCGAGGTACCGGCGGCACGCGCCGCGGCGAGGGTGGCCAGGATGGGCAGCATCGCGTCCCGCGTCGGCAGGGCGGGGAGGATCTTGCCGCCAATGGTGACATCCGACCCGAGCAGGAAGCCGCCGTTCGCCTCGAAGCCCGCCACGGCCCCTGCCCCGGCTGCCTTTGCCTGCTCCATGCCGGCGATGACGAACGGCGATCCGACCTTGGTGCGCACGACTTGGTTGAAGCCGCCCGATCGCTCCAGCGCTGAGCCGGCTGTGACCGGAACCACGACCGCTTCGACGCCGAGGTAGCGCGCGGTGATTAGACCGAGCACGTCCCCGCGCACGATCCGCCCCGCGCCATCGGCCACCAGGGGCCGGTCCGCGTCGCCATCGGCTGTTACCAGCGCGTCGTAATCGCCGGCCGCCATGACCTCGGCGATGAAGGCGATATCCTCGGGCCGATGCGCCTCGGTATCGATCGGCACGAACTTGTTCGAACGGCCGATCGGCTCGATGTTCGCCCCGAAGCTCGTCAGCAACTCGGTCAGTAGGTCGCGTGCGACCGAGCTCTGCTGATAGACCGCGACGCGTACGCCCTTCAGGATATCGGGCGCGAAGATATCGCTATAGCGCCGGTGGTAGCGTTCGACCGCGTCGGGTTCCGGGGTGGCGGGGACGGATGTCGGCATCTGGCCGCCCGCCGTGACGTCCCCCAGGGCGGCCAGGATGGCGATTTCGTCGTCTTTGGTGATCTCGCCGTCGGGCCGATAAAATTTCAGGCCGTTGCGGTCCTCAGGGATGTGGCTGCCCGTGACCATGACCGCGTAGGCACCGCGCCGCATCGCCTCGAGCGCGAGGGCCGGGGTTGGCAAGGCACCACAATCGATTGCGGTGAAGCCGGAAGCCGCGGCGGCACTCGCCACCGTCGCGGCGATGCCCGGGCTGCTGTCGCGCAGGTCTCGGCCGATCACGACATCGCGTCGTCCGTCGTCGGCCGAGACAGATCGAAAGAACGCGCTCGCGTACGCGTAGCTCGGCCATCCCACCAGATCCGTCACGAGGCCTCGCAGGCCGCTGGTACCGAATTTCAGGCTGCTCACGGCGTTTCCATCGAGTCCAGCGCTGTGCAGCGCACCCTCCCGCGTGATGCCGCGAAATGCGCTCCTTCACAACGCCCAAGGATTTAATAAGCGTCGATGCCTTGGCCTGCTGTATGGTTCGACATCTGATGTCGCCTTCTGCGTCCGCATCACCATGGATGCCCGGCCCACATCGCGCTAGCCCGTGATACCCCGTCCCTGTAGCGCGATGAGGCTCGCCTCGTTGGCAGTGCCAGCATCGCCCGAGATCCGCTGCGGCTGGCACCCGAGACAAACTCGGATCCCGTTAGCAACGCGGTACACGAATGCGGTCATCGGGTGAGTTGGTCATGAGCCGTTGGGCAACGATGATCTGATGGGTGTCGTTCTGCGCGATCGGCCGAGTCGCTAGGCGACCCGCAGCGCAGGGCCCGCGCGAAGGACGCGGTCGAGCGATCGCTCTGCGGGGGGGAAGCGCAGGGTATCACTGTGCCGGAATTTTGAAGCGTTCGTATCAACTTGATCCGAAATTCGATATTGCTTAAACAACGGTTGAAGGCGAGCGAAATCAGCTTATTCCAGGACTGTCGTTTGCTAGGGACGATCAATTTACGAGCGGGCGCATGCGATGACTGGCCAGAACAGCACGAGATTGGCCCAGAACCGGATGCGGCATCCATGGCAGGATCGGCTGATCCTGGCGGGCATCGCCGCCGCCGGTTTGCTCACGCTGCGAGTGATATTCGTGGTCCTGTCAACGACCTGGCAGGTCATGGCCCCGTACCTCGGAATGGGCGCAACATGATCGCGCCCGAATTCGTGGGTGTTGCTCTAATGGCGGCGTTTGCTCTGGCACCGCTGGTGGGCCTAATGATTGCGGTCCTGTGTGTTCATGGCGCGAGGGTCTCCCGTCCTGGCAAGAGACCTTTCCAAGTCATCCTACGTGACCGGGTGGCACAGAGCGATAGATCATTCCGCCGGTGACGCCGGAGGTGTGGCCAGCAGTTGTTGATCGGTGCGACGGCGCTGCTACGTTGGTGGTGCGAATATGGTGGCTACTAGGATCACGTGCGGCCCCGAACTGCCTCGATCGATACGGCCTCCCGTTCACGCGGATCTTGTCCGAGGCACAGCCGTGGACCAAAGCTCAGCCGATCGCGTCTGCAACAGCGTCCGATAATCTTCGCCGCGCGCAGGCCAACGTCGCCCGCCGCGGGAGGCGTTGATGGAAAGAAATCCGCAACCTGTATCGATGAGGTTGTCTCTCGCTCGAATCCTGCTCATCGGCGGATCGGGAGGCCTGGATGCTGAATAGATTGAGGTCTGTGTTGATCGGCCGGCGGGGGAAGCCTGATCGCGCCCAGGATGAAGTCGGGGTTGCGGCCGCTCACGCTGCCCTCTCCGGCCCTCCAGCGAATATGGCAGGCCTCGATCACCTACAGATCGCCAACCAAGCGGTAATCGCGCAGGTGTTTGAGGTGGTCGAGGAGGAGCTCCGACGGGCGGGCTACCTGCGTTAGGCCTGTTCCCCATCCGCATTCAGACGAAGCTCTTCGCCGCGCGAAGGCGGCAGGATCATGGGGGAACGGCGCCTCCAGGAACATGACCGCCCACTCCCACATTATGGCTAAGCTAAGGAGGGATGAATGTTAAATTGGATGCGATCGGCGCTGGGGCCGAAGCGGCCGTCAGCCAGCACAGATGCCGGCCTCGACTCCGTCGTCGCCGCGCAGGCGTTCTTCAGCGCGCAGATCGCTTGGATGCCGACCGTCTGGCCGTCGGAACCCGTCAACGATGATCCGATGATGAGGGTCGCCGAGGTGGTGGAGCAAGATCTGCGTACCGCGGGCTATTTGCAATCAGCCCGGAGCTTAGGTTGCGGACGATGAGCACACTCGCACCGGCCAAGGATTGGTACGCCCCGCAAGAGCTCGCCGTACACTGTGGCTGCAGCGTCGACCGAATCGAAGCGCTGGCTCGCCGCCATCATTGGCCGCGGGTACACGGCGAGCACGGCGGCAAGCTTGGCGTCGATCTAGAGACCGCGCAGCGCGTCGTCGGGAGTTCAGAGGCTGCCGTCCACGGCAGCGTTTCAGGCTGAAGCTTCTCGCGTCATCGAAAATCTAAAAGCGATGCGGATGTGGTCCCGCCGTCCATCAAACTTCGCGCTCCCTGGCATTCCGTTTGCGCGACGATCGGCCTCCTGGCTCGACGGCGAAGCTTAGGCACGCAGGTCAATCGTGCGCTGGCAGATCGTTTCCAAGCCGATGTGCGTCTTCCGCGAGCCAGCTCTGCCACATCTGTCGGAAAGCGATACCGAGGTCGGCCGAGAAGCCTGCGTGATCCATGAGGGGGCTAGCAAACATACGATCCCGCAGCCCGTTCCGAATTGTGCGCAGGCGGTCCCGGTCGCAAGCGAGATCCCGAGCGATAGCCACGTAAGCGTCCTCGGTGTCGGCGATCAACTCAGGAAGATTCATCGCCGTGAGCACCGCGACGCCAGTACGCGCTGCCGCGTGACCGCCGCGCAGCGTCACGAACGGCACGCCCATCGACAGGGTGTCGTAGCTGGTCGTACCGCCGTTATACGGGTACGGGTCCAGAGCGATGTCCACCCGGTGGTAGAGTTCATGATAGCCGCTGTTGACGCGCGGCTGAAAGATCACCCGGTCGAGCGGCATTCCAACTTCGGCGAGACGCTCCTCGACCGCCGCGCGGACTGCTGGTGAGTCGATGTCTCCCACCACCATGAACAAGTGCGCACCCGGCACCGCTGCCAGGATTCGTGCCCAAGTCCGCAATGCTCCGTCGCTGATTTTCGTCAGCCGGTTGAAGCATCCGAAAGTGACATAGCCCAGCCCCTCAAAGGGAGACTGCGCCAGTACCGGTGGGAGGTTCTCGACGCACGCATAAGTGGCCGAGACCAAAGGTAGCCGCCACAGCCGCTCTGTATGCAGCCGCTCCGCGCTGCCTGGGGGATCTATAATTGTATCAGTGATACGATAATCGATTGCCGTCAGCCCGGTTGTACCGGGATGGCCGATCCAGGTCGCTTGGATCGGTGCGGGCTTGCGAGCAAACAGCATCAAGCGATTGCCAGCACTGTGCCCGGACAAATCGACCAAGATGTCTATCGCGTCGCGTTCAATCAGATCGGCCGCCTCATCGTCGTCGAGCCCCGCGATGTTATGCCAAACGTCGAAGAACGGGCGCAGCCGATCCGAGACGGCATCTTCGCCAGCATGCGTCATATACGCCAGAACATCGAAATGATCGCGGTCGATCGCGCAAAGGTATGGCTCGAAGAATCGGACCAGGGCATGATTGCAAAAATCGCCAGATACGTAGCCAATACGTAAACGTCGATCCGGGTCTCTTTCGTGGGCGAACGAGCGACTGCGCAGAAATTGATCGGCATAGCGACGGCCAAACTCCCGGGCGTCCGCAGCATAGTCCTCCGGCGGGACATCAGCGGAGTAGAGTTTGGCGAATAAGCGGTTCGAGGCGACGAACAGCTTTCCTGGATCGAGGGCGAGAGCACGATCGAAGGCTTCAACCGCCTCGCCCAAGCGCCCAAGCGCGAGCAAGGCGCTGCCACGGTTGCTGTGGGCACCGGCGTTGCTTGGTTCGATAATGATTGCCCGCTCGGCGTGCTGTAAAGCTTCGCTATAACGGAATCGCCGTTGATAGACGCCGGCAATATTAGCATGAGCCATCGCAAGATCAGGATCGAATTCTAAGGCTTTTTCTAATGCAGATATGGCGCCATCGTGGTCTCCACGATTACTTAGTAAAGAGCTGAGGCCGCTGAAGAACAGCGCATTATTGGGTTCACGATAAAGTGCAATGCTTATGAGGTCGAATGCAAGCTCAGGTCGGTTCGTCCGAGCTGCGACTGCTCCGGCTAGATAGGTCGCTTGGGCATGGTGTTCGTCGAGAAGAAGGATGAGATCGATCAAGGACTCGGCGTCCCGAAACTTTCCAAGATCGTAGCGGGATTGGGCTGCTACGAAAGTGCGCTCGATGAATGCCTTACTCAGCATCAGTGCACCGGCGCCGAAGCTGTGGGCCTTAAACTGTTCTAGGATCGCACGCGCATCGGGAAGCCTCTCGCACGCGAGTAGCGCAGCAGCCAATGCGAGCCAGTAAGCCGGTTTTTCCGGCGCGCCTCTGAGCGCCGTGATGAAGTGTGTGACCGCTTTCTCGGGTGCGTTCGCGGCGAGAAGCTGGCCGAGTTCGTAGTGCGCATCCGGGTGGTTTGGCTCGGCACCAAGTATGGTGGTCAGGCTGTCCCGCGCCCGATCGTTACGTCCGGCGGCGCGATGGTCGCGAGCTTTTTCGAGGAAGCGCTTGGCCGCGCTCCCTTTTTCGGAACGGTCTGACCGACCAACGCGCTGATCCAGCATTTATCAATTCCAGTGTTTGCCGGATCAGATCAAGACAAGTTTAATTTTCGGTTAAATCAAGCGGAGCCAGCATTACTGGTATGTTTTCCGAAGCCACGAGATGCTCGAAATCTCGTGTCTGTCGCTAAATGGTTGATACGAGTTGAGCTATAAATAGCGTACTGCGATGTTACGGATTTAGCCGCTCTAAATCGCGTCCAGCACGTCTCGGACTCAAAAACAATCAATACCGATTTCATTAATATCCACCGGCAATTAAGTAAAATGTTGGTTGAGATTGGGAGCGCCAGTCGTCAACCGGGAATACTAACTCAATTTAATCTACGATGTGTTAGTGCAGATCCAAGATCCGACATAATCGGCAATGCGAAATTGCGTTAACTGCTACAAAATCAAACGTGATAAAAGACTTATCTTCGGAATAGGTGTTCTCAAACTGGAACCTATGTCGTAAAAGCTAACGGGCGCCTGCGGGATACTGAATTTTAGCGATGCCATAGGAACGACGCCGCTGTGTTTCGGTGAGGGCAGGTTTGTGATGGCAGGCGTGGTCACGCTGATGCGCGAGGCTTGGCATAATCTACGGCCTGGCCCATGACAGGCTGCGTGTTTTTCTGAGATCCGGCAAGCCCAATGACCGACACTCCGCAGCATGTCCCGATTGAGCGCGTGAACTGGGTGCGACGAGACGGCGGCGAACTCGTAGTGAATCTCGTCACGATGGGGCGTTCGCTCGCCTTGGGATTCGGGCCCGAGGCGGCGCAGGCGCTTCTCGATGGCATCGTCACGGCTCTACGGGAGCAAGTGGATGAGGCGATACCAGCTCCATCGGCGGCCAAGCTTGAGACTGACAATCCAGCCAAGAGCTGACGCGGCCACTCAATGGAGCAACGTCGGCCGGTAAATTGTGCCGACAGCTACGCCGTGACGAAGAGAAGAACACCGCCGGTATTCGACTGCACGAATTTCAGTTGAGGCACGTATTAAGATGGCAGACGCCAGCGATCTTGCTACTATCGTGCTGATATGCAATTTTTCATTGGATGAAGCGGCGCAATATTAAATACTATAAAACTATAATATTTTGAAACAAATTTTGTAAGGCTGATTTTATTTAAAATTTCTGAAGCATCTGGTGATAGAGCTTCGGCGCGCCGAAGCAGAAGGATGAAGCGTGGGGCGTAGTCTTCCCGACCTCCGGTGGTTAACCAACAGCATCGCCACTTTGGAGCACAAGGCGTGGGCCGAAAGCCCAACCGGTAAAAGATTTCCGGCATTGCCCTCCTGGGTGCGTATGAGCGCACTGAGGCCTGCGGCTTCGTCCGCGTATTTCGTGATTTAAAACTAATCTCGATTGACGGCCAAATTCCACTGGACTGCTGCGGCGAATGGAGCGTGAATGGGCGTGCAACGAAGCATCTGGTGATATCGGGCCGGATCAAGGAGTGGGCATGTTTGATCGATTATAGGGTGTCATACGCTCACCAGAGTAGCTTCGCCATATTCCGCAACTCCATAAGAATTTATCATGGTTGGCGTCGTCGCCGATTTTATTAATACATTGACTACGCATTATATCCGCGGGGAGCGAATTGCTGGAATAATAGCATAAGGAAGGGCTTGTTCTGCGCGCTAGTAGTGCGCGATCGAGGTTGTATATCCCAATGTTGCACTACTAAGACGGGTCGTCGACGATCCCGTAGAGAAATTTTGATGATCGTGTCACCCCGCAGGCCTCTTTGGCCGCGTGCGGGGTCGGGGCAGTGGCGGGAAGATCCCACTGCAAGCCGAGATGCACATGCCTTTTACAACTTCGATCCATGCCCTTCTCTCCTCCGCGGCCACCCTTGGTCGTTCGATACCGGGACAAGCCGTTCACGCGGCAACGGAGCAACTATCCGCGTCGCCCATCACGGCTTCGGCATGAGGTTGGTTATGTCGAGTCGCCGCATTTCCTGGACTGCTGCTCTGCGCGAACTAAAGGCTGACCGTGCCGTGCGCTCGGTCATTCGCGAGGAGCGCCTTCGGACGAGCACAGGCTTACGGGGGGCACCTACCATCGCGATGAGTTCGTGGCGAGGTAAGTCCGGCCATCGCTATGTCGTCGTTGTCCAACCGCTCGACACTGTTGATCTTGTGGTCGACGACCCGGCAGTCGTCCTAACGGTTGGCCGCGATGGACAAGGACAGGCTATCCTGATCGCCGCTCGCGCTTGCAAGGCGGGCGATACCGGTTTCCTCGGGTGGCTCGCCGCTTGTGCCCAGCTTGGGGCACATGAACTGCATTCTTACCGGCTGGCCGCAACGCACGCCGAGCGTAGGGCAATCGTAGAAGACCTAGGTGGTCCTACGGCAGTCACTGCTGCCGGAGCCCTGTGATGGAACGGCGAGAGTTCAAGAAAGCGGTTCTACGTGCAGCTTTGGTGCGAGCGGATGGACGTTGCGAAGGAGTTTTGGAAGATGGCGGCCGTTGCCCAAGCGCGCTGCAAACGGGGCGATTTCACTATGATCATATCGTACCAGCTGCACTGGTAGAAAATGCATCGTTAGAAAACTGTCAGGTCCTCTGCCGACCCTGTCACGCAGCCAAAACCGTCGTAGATGTCGGAACGATTGCACGCGTACGACGGTTGCGCGATCGCCACGCTGGCATAACTGACCCGCATCGACGCCTTTTTCCGGGCGGTAAAGCAACGCCGTTCAAGCGGTTGATTGGCGGAGGCGTCATTCGCCGTGACACAGGAGAGAAGTTTGATAAGCGAGAACGCTAAGTCTGCGTCCGGGCAGATCTTGTGTTAATTGAAGTAAAAGAAACAGCTTCCTCGCCTAAAGACAACTTGATCCCAATCAAGCGCCCAATCATGGAATATTCCCTGATTGGGCGGGACTCGAAGTGGGTGCTCGACTTAACTATGCAATAAATAAATTAGTTAACGTATTCGAGCCGCTAGAATTAAAACCACTCTGTAAAAATTATCATGATATAATCGTCTTTCGCACAAACGCGCTGATGGCGAAAAAAACAGCTGCACCGGCAGACACTAAACTCATCATCATGGCTCGACGTGGTTCGGTAGATGACTCGGCTTTTACTGGTTGTACAACCGGGCTGAGAAACTCTACTTTTCGAGCAGCCAGGATGCGCGCACGTTCGTAAGCTTTTCGCACGTCTTCACGGTATTTTTCGGCGTTTTTCCGCGCATTTTCTAGTGTTTCAAACTGCGTCAGCGCACCAGACAGAATCCTTTTTTGCTCCGGGTCGCGGCTGGTAGACTCACGTTCAATTCGAGCGATGTTGTCGTCAAGATCTCTAATCTGCTGTTTAATATCGACAATTCGGCGAGCCTCCGGTCCAAGGTCACGCTGGCCAATAGCGAGTTGGACGGCCAAGTTTATCCGACTGGCGCGCAGCTGCCCAGCTAACGCGAGATTCGCTTCACTCGATTTTTGAGCGCTAAGAACGCCTTCGCGGTTTCGCAGGTCCGTGAGTGCACTGCTGAGCTTGCTGACGCGCTCATCCGCCAGTTTCAGCTCTTGAACACTGTCCGATACTGCGTCCTGACGAGCATTAAGGCTTAGAGAGTTGAGCATCCGTTCTGCCTCACTCATGACAGCTTGAGTGATCGCGAGAGACTCTGCGGCGTCAAAGGCCTCGACAGACAAAGACATCACGCCAGTCGATGATTCGATATCGATTGATACCCGTTTTTTCCAATAACGAAGAACCCTTTCGGTTGGTTTGCTTGGGTCGAGGCGCGAGAAATAATCGATATCGTCTCGACTAAACCACGTAAGGATAGGCAGCTGTGATTCAATCGCCTCCAGCATTGGGCGACTATGGATATATTCCAAAGTGATCAATGAATCTTGCGCGAGCAGTGGGGTCGTCACCCCCGCATTGGTTCCGACCATATCTGGGGTCGCTTTGTCCGCTGTACCCACCGCGGGTCGAACAGCGAATTGAGCTTCTGTCACAAAACGGTCTGACGCGATCAGACCATAATACAAGGTCCCCATCAGGGTTGGTACTACGAAACAAATCGCGAACATAATTCCGAGCCAGGGATCGCTTTTGATATGGCTTTGATAGGATCGAATGCCGGCGCTACGATCACCGAGTCGTGGTATCCGCGCCGTTCCTTTTAGCGTTTTAGCAATCGCCATGTGAGGCTTTTTAGAGCTACCTGGTCTTGTCGGCGTCTCCTGAATCTGCATATTCACAAGCTGTATCTCCGCTTAAGCGATTCGCTTGATTGTCTCTTAGGATAAATTGCCATTGATCCACTCCAGAATTTAAACATCTAAATCATAGCAGCAAACATTGAGGGCATGTCGTACGTCTGCGTTATTCGGCCTTCATCCGACTTCTGCTCAATGCCGTCTCACGGTTTGTCTAAGACGAAGGTGAGAATATATGTCGTCCTTTTTGTCTTGAGGAAGTTTTGACTTAGGCGCTTTGTTGTTTTAGATCTTTGGAAGAATTTTATGCAGCAAAGTTGACGCAGACGGTGCGTATGATTCTATTTTAGGCCTGGATCTTGGCGACCACGTGTTTGACGAGGAACAGGCCGATCGTCGCTGCGGTCAGTCCGAATGCTAGAACGTAGAAATAATCGATTTGTATGCCTGCATATGGATAGTAAGCAGATCTCACCCATTCTGCTACTTGGAGCGCCGGATTGTATTTCATCCAGTAGTAAATTTTGTCAGGCATGTAACTCGGTAGAAATATCACTCCGCTCGAAATGTACATTATAATACTGAATAGCGCATATCCGATGAGCCAACCCGGGAAAAAACCGACAATTGCTACATTGATCGTTCCAACGCCAATTCCAAGTACAATTGCGGCAAGGTAGCCGCAGACCGCAGTCAGAGGGTTTGGGGGAATTGGATTGGTGCCAATTAGTACAAGTACGGAGCAGACGACGAGTAGAGCAAGAAAGCCGGTAACAATTTCAACCAGAACGCGTGCAAAAATCACATCGAATAGCTTTACTTGCGGATAATATGTGAGGGGCCGATTTGAAATGACTGCCTTCATGACTTCGCGTGATATATACTGGAAGACCAAGACGGGAACAGCGCCGGTCGCGAAAAACAGCGGAGTGTTGTCACCGAGCGGCGCTGCTATCTTTTGAAATGTGTAGATTGCTATCAACATGAAGACATGCACGCACGGCCAAAGGACTACGATTCCGTAGCCCCACAGAGAGGCTCCAAAGCGGGTGCGCATGTCCCGCAGCATCAGCGCATGTAGGACGTGAAGGTAGGACTCAATCGGACTCTTTGGTGCTTGATTCGTCGGGAGAGTGGGCATTGCGCTTGGGCCTTTGCTTTTCTCCGGCAGCTTCGGGGAGAAAATGGGCCAAAGTGAGTTGAAGCGTGGGGATGCCCATGCGGGCCGCTGGCTTGCCCTAGCGCAAGCGGCTCGTTCTCGATGGATGGATCATAAGGAAAATGGGATCGGGTTGGCGAATCAGCTATCAAATTTGCGAGTTATAATAACCGTGCGTTGGGTTGTTCGCAGCTGTCGCTCTTTATGGTAATGGGTATTGTGGTCTTACTCAAAATTTCGATCGCTAGTAGATGGTCGTTGAATGCGCTTGGATTGTTCGCCAGTGCATAGGGTATGACGTGACCGTTCGAGTAGGCCCGCAGCCGGTCGCCTTGGGCGCCGAGGTCGAAGGCAACTACTGGCAAGCCGGTGCGTAGCCCCAGAGTCAGGTCGTACGAGTAGGTTTCCGGCCAGATAGCCGGCAGCAAGATCAGGTCTGCGTCTACCTTCGGTATGAGGTCGAGGGTCTCGTCATCGCTCCAGTGCCAATCGGTCTCGGCGATCTGAACGGCCGCCCTGGCCACCCTATCAAGCGTTGGATCGTCTTTGGAATAACACCCGGTCTCTGTGACCCCTGCCCGCTCTAAACCGCCCGTAAGAGCCGGATCCGAAAAACCGACGATCACGAAGTGCAGCGGTAGGTCACGCCTACGAGCATCGTCGGCTAATGCCTGGAGCACTAGGCCGCCTTCTGGCATGCTGATCCCACCGAGCACCGCAACCCGGCGGACGCGGCCCGGCCGGCGCAGGGCGGTGGAACGCACGCTCTGGTCGTGCTCGACGTGCGGCCGCACCGTGATCGCCAGCTCCGGGTACACCGCCCCGATCCGCCCCGCCGTGTCGGCCGACGGCGCGAACACCCGCGCCGCCCCGGCC
>NZ_VRVD01000520.1:0-3312 GCF_008040015.1 Methylobacterium sp. WL18
TTCGGACGGTTCCTGGCCGGCGCGGCGCGGGTGTTCGCGCCGTCGGCCGACACGGCGGGGCGGATCGGGGCGGTGTATCCGGAGCTGGCGATCACGGTGCGGCCGCATGTCGAGCACGACCGGAGCGTGCGCTCCACCGCCCTGCGCCGGCAGGGCCGCGTGCGCCGGGTCGCGGTGCTCGGCGCGATCAGCGCCACCAAGGGCGGCCTGTTCCTCCAGGCGCTGGCGACCGACGCGCAGGACCGCAAGCTGCCGCTGCGCTTCGCGATCGTGGGCTACACCGATCCCGCGCTCACGGGCGGCCTGGAGCGGGCCGGGGTGACCCAGACCGGCCGCTATGCCGGCGACGCCGAGGCGCTGGATCTCGTCGGGCGGGTTGCGGCCGACCTGATCCTGCTCCCGGCGATCTGGCCCGAGACCTACTCGTACGCCCTGACGCTCGGGCTGCGGACCGGCCTGCCGGTGGCGGCCTTCGACCTCGGCGCCCAGGGCGACCGCCTGCGCGCCTACCCGAACGGCCATGTCCTGCCCTACGCCCTGGCCAACGACCCGGCCGCCTTCAACGACCGGCTGCTGGCGATCGACATCTCCCCCGCCGGGGAGCTCTCGATGCCGATCCAGGCGGCCGCGTACGACGACCTGATGCGCGACTACTACGTCCTGGACCTGAATCCGGCCGGGGCGCAGAACCCACTCGACGAGGACGCCGCATGATCTCCGTCAACGAGGACATGAAGCAGGAGATGCTGCGCCGCGGCATCTCGGTGCTGCATCCGGCTCCGTTCGGGCTGCCGGAGGAGTGCACCTTCGAGCCGCCGTGCAGCATCAAGTGGATGGGGATCGATTACTGCCTCACCATGGGGGCGTTCTCGTACGCGGTGAGCGGCTATTATTTCGGCGCCGACATCGCCCGCTACTGCTCGATCGGCGAGAGCGTGCAGGTCGGGCGCGGCAGCCACCCGGTGCATTGCGGCTCGACCTCGCCGCTGTTCTACACGCACCATTCGGCGGTGTTCGACCACCACGATCCGCGCGCCGAGGATTACGAGATCTGCGGCCCCTATCTGTGGCCCAAGCGCGTGCGCATCGGCAACGACGTCTATATCGGCCACGGCGCCTTCCTGATGCCCGACATCACCATCGGCGACGGGGCGATCATCGGCGCCATGGCGGTGGTGACCAAGGACGTGCCGCCCTACGCGATCGTGGCCGGCAGCCCGGCCCGGGTGGTGAAGATGCGGTTCCCCGACGCGCTGATCGAGCGCTACCTAGCGGTGCGCTGGTGGCGCTACGCCTTCTGGGATCTGCGCCACTGCTCGATCACCGATCCGGAAAAGTTCCTCGACGCGGTGGAAGAACGGATCGCCGGCGGGATGCAGGAATACCGCCCGGACCTGATCCCGATCCAGTCGCTGATCCCGGGCGCCTGAGGCTCACGCTTCCGCGTCGGCGAACCGCGCGAACGCCGCCACCAGTGCGTCGGCGGCCGGTTCGCTCAGGTCGCTGAAGCAGAGACCGTCGCCGACGAACACGGTCCACACCCCGTCATACGTCGCTTCCTTGCGAATCCGCATGGCCGCCCTCCGGCATCGATGCGGATCAACGGTTGGGTGCGCGGGGCGTTGCTTCGGCGCTCAGAGGCGCGGCGCTCTACCGGCCCTCACCCCGCCAGCACCCGCGCCGCCGCCGCGCCGAGCGCCCGCACGCCGAAGGCCAGGTCGGCGTCGCTGGTATCCTCCGCCCAATGATGGCTGATGCCGCCGATCGACGGGACGAACAGCATGGCGGCCGGGAGGATCCGGGCGATGTTCTGGGCGTCGTGGCCGGCGCCCGAGGGCATCACCTGCCATTGGCCGGGACAGACCTGCTCGGCAGCCTCGGAGAGGGCCCGCATCAGGCCCGGGTCGCAGGGGGCGGGAACGGCCTTGGACAGGACCGTGAGCGTGGCGGGGCAGCGCTCGCGCCGGTTGGATTCGCGCACCAGTGCCTCGAGGCAGGCTTCCATCCGCTCCAGCACCGGCATCGATACGTCGCGGAACTGGAACGCCACCTCGGCCCGGCCCGGGATGATGCTGTAGCCGCCGGGATCCAGGGTGATCCGCCCCGTGGTCCAGGTGCTGCGCGGGCCGCAGACGTTTGGGAATTCCCGGTCGATCGCCGCGAGCAGGCGCACCGCCGAAAGCCCCGCATCCCGGCGCTCGGCCATGGTGGTGCCGCCGGCATGGTCCTGGTTGCCGTCGAACACGATCCGGAATTGCCAGATCGCCACGATGCCGCTGACCACGCCGAGATGCAGGCCGGCGGCTTCGAGCTGCGTGCCCTGCTCGATATGCAGTTCCAGGAAGCCCCGGTAGCGGGCCGGGTCGATCCGCAGCCGCGGCAATCCGGCGAGCCCGGCGGCTTCGAGGGCCGCGCGGAGCGGCGTGCCGTCGGTGCGGTTGAAGGCGGCGTCGATCTCGGCCTCGGCGAGGTCGCCGATCGCCGAGCGGCTGCCCAGGAAGCCGCCGGAGAAGTGCCCCTCCTCGTCCGCGAAGGCGACGACGTCGACGGGCAGCCCGGCCCGGGCCAGGGCCAACCCGGCGACCACACCCAGCGCCCCGTCGAGCCAGCCGGCCTCGTTCTGGGTCTCGATGTGGCTGCCGACCAGGAGGTGGGGTCCGGGCCCGCGATGGCGCCCGAGCACGTTGCCGATCCCGTCGATCGACGCCTCCAGGCCGCAGGCCTCGAGCCGGTCCATCAGCCAGCGGCGGGAGTCCATGTCCTGGGGCGAGAAGGTCGGCCGGTGGACGCCGGTGCGGAACCGGCCGATCGCGCGCAGGGCGTAGAGGTCGGCCAGGAAAGTATCGGTGTCGATCTCGGTCATGCGGTCCCCGGGGCTGAACGCCCGGGCCGTGCAAGCGCCATGCGCGCCTATGGGTTTCCAAAGGGCGAGCCCTTTGGCGGGGTGTCGGGGCGGAGCCCGACAGCAGGGCTCTGCCCTGCACCCGCGAAAGGTCCCGGACCTTTCGAAACCATGACGTGCCGCGCTACTCGGCCGCCGCCTGTTTCCAATCCGCCACCGGCCCACCCGCCATCCAGGCGGCGAGGTCGGCCCGGGCGCGGTCGGTGAGCGCCCGCCGCTTCAGCACGGCCTTTTCCGGGCCGCGCAGGCGGCGGCCGGTCTCGTTGCGGGGGGCCTGGGCCAGGGGCGGGAACAGGCCGAAATTGACGTTCATCGGCTGGAACGAGCGCGGCGCGTTGGCCTCGCCGTCGGCCCCGACATGGCCGCCGGTGATGTGGGCGATGAGGGCGCCGAGCGCCGTGGTCTGGGGC
>NZ_VRVD01000521.1:0-3307 GCF_008040015.1 Methylobacterium sp. WL18
GGCCCGGCCACGATCGCCCGGGGCCGGCCGCGGGCCAGGCGGTCGGCGAGCTCGTCCGCCGTGAGCAGGGTGGTGGCCGGGATGACTACGGCCCCGAGCTTCATCGCGGCCAGCATAGTCTCCCACAGGGCCGGGACGTTGCCGAGCAGCAGGAGCAGGTGGTCGCCGCGCTTCAGCCCGAGCCCGCGCAGGTGGTTGGCGACCTGGTTGGACCGGCGCGCCATCTGCCCGAAGGTCAGGCTCTGCTCGGCGCCGCCGGCGGCCTCGACGATCTGGAGCGCGGTGCGGTCGCGGCTCTCGGGGGCTGCGAGCTCGGCGTCGAACCAGTCGAGCGCCCAGTTGAACGGCACCGGGTCCGGCCAGGCGAAGGCCGAAACCGCCGCCGCGTAGTCGGTGCGATGGGCCAGCAGCAGATCGCGGGCCTCCCGGAAGCTGGGCATGGTCGTTCCCCCCGTCGTTCTTGTTCGGCCGGCAGATCCGGCCGCATCCCGCCCTCAGGCGGGAATCAGGTCCACGCCGGCCTGGCCGCGCGCGAGGCGCTGCACCATGCCGGCGTGGAAATGGCGGATCTCCTCGGCGATCGCCTCCACCGCGCGGCCGTTGCGGGGAAAGTCGTCGGCGTTGAGCCCGATCAGGCCGGCCGTGTAGCCGGTCTCGTTGTTCTCGAACGGGTCGGCATAGAGCCAGGTCCACCAGTCCCGCGCCGGGACGAGGCTCGCGCCGGGCTTGACCCGCAGCGCCGCCAGGAACCGGAAGTGCCGGACCAGCTCCTTGCGCCAGACCGCCCGGGTCTCCGGAGCCACGTCGAAGGCCAACAGCTTCACGAGATGCTCGTTGATGGTCTCCTCGCGCCCGCGCGCCTTCTGGGCGACGATCGCGCGTGGGAACGCCATCTCGAAGCGCGCTTCGCTATCGCGGTCCAGGACGTCCATCGCCCATCCTCGCTCAGGTGTTCTCGAACCGGGCCGGCCGCTTCTCCACGAAGGCGGCCATGCCCTCCTTCTGGTCCTGGGTGGCGAACATCGCGTGGAAGACCCGGCGCTCGAAGCGCACGCCCTCGGTCAGCGTGGTCTCGTACGAGCGGTTGACCGCCTCCTTGGTCATCATGGCGATCGGCAGCGACATGGACGCGATGGTCTCGGCCGCCTTGAGCGCCTCGTCGAGCAGCCGGTCCGCCGGGACCACCCGCGAGACCAGGCCGGCGCGCTCGGCCTCGGCGGAATCCATCATCCGGCCGGTCAGGCACATCTCCATGGCCTTCGACTTGCCGACGAACCGCGTGAGCCGCTGGCTGCCGCCGATCCCCGGCATGACGCCGAGCTTGATCTCGGGCTGGCCGAACTGCGCCGTGTCGGCGGCCAGGATGAAGTCGCACATCATGGCGAGTTCGCAGCCGCCGCCCAGCGCGTAGCCCGCCACCGCGGCGACGATCGGCGTGCGCACGGACGTGAACCGCTCCCAGTCGGCGAAGCGGTCCTGCGCATACATCTCGGCGTAGGTCGCGTGCTGCATCTCCTTGATGTCGGCCCCGGCCGCGAAGGCCTTGGCCGAGCCGGTGATAACGATGCAGCCGACGCCCGGATCGGCATCCGCCTCGGTCGCGGCCCGGATCACCTCACGGGTGAGCTGCGCGTTGATGGCGTTGAGCGCCTTCGGGCGGTTGAGGGTGATCAGCAGGACGCGCCCGCGCGTCTCCGTCAGGATCGTCTCGTACGCGTCCATCACGACTCACTCCCCGATCCGCGAAGCATACGGATGATCGCGGAAAAGTCCTCTCCCCCGTGGCCCAGGCCCTCGAACAGCCCGTAGATCTGTGCGGCCTCGGCCCCCAGCGGCGTCGCGGCCCCCGACGCGAGGGCGGCGGCCTGCGCCAGCCGGAGATCCTTGAGCATCAGCGCGGCGGCGAAGCCCGGCTTGTAGCCGGCATTGGCCGGCGAGGTCGGCACCGGGCCCGGGACCGGGCAATAGGTGGTCAGCGACCAGCACTGGCCGGAGGAGACCGAGGCGACGTCGTACAGCGCCTGATGCGACAGCCCGAGCTTCTCGCCCAGCGCGAAAGCCTCGCTGACGCCGATCATCGAGATCCCGAGGATCATGTTGTTGCAGATCTTGGCCGCCTGCCCGGCACCGGCCGCGCCGCAATGGAACACGTTCTTGCCCATGGCCTTCAGCAGGGGCTCGGCCTTCGCGAAGGCCGCCTCGGCGCCCCCGGCCATGAAGGTCAGCGTCCCGGCCTTGGCGCCCCCGGTGCCGCCGGAGACCGGCGCATCCACGGACAGGCAGCCCCGCGCCTCGGCGAGGCCATGGGCCTTGCGCGAACTCTCGACGTCCACGGTCGAGGAATCGATCAGCAGGGTGCCGGCCGGCAGGGCGTCGGCGAGCTGGGTCCAGACCTCGACCACGTGACGCCCGGCGGGCAGCATGGTGACCACCACCTCGGCGCCCTCGGCCGCCTCCAGGGCCGAGCCCGCCACCGCGATCCCCGCGGCCCGAGCCGCCTCCAGGGAGGCCGGCGCGAGGTCGAACCCGCGCACCGTGTGCCCCGCCTTCACGAGGTTGGCCGCCATGGGGCCGCCCATGTTGCCGAGACCGATGAACCCGATGGTCTGTGCCATCATACCCCTCCCTGCTTCGTCCAATGCTCCATTCACCCCGCCGGCATGCCGTATCGGTCCATGACGGGCACAACGTGCCCCCTCTCCCGTGCGGGAGAGGGTTGGGGTGAGGGACACGCCCTCTCCGGAAAAACCTGGTCCCTCACCCTATCCCTCTCCCCCACGGGAGAGGGGACCTGCGCTCCTAAGAAGATCCGGTGGCGCCGATTCCCTGCGGGGCTGGGAGAGGCGGCCTCACATCACACCGGCCCCGTGCGCGAGTCCGGAAAAACCGGGTCCGCCCGCGTCTCCAGCCAGCGGGCGATCCGGGCCGGGTCGACCGCGTCGAGGCGCGGCGGGTTCCAACGCGGAGACTTGTCCTTGTCGATCACCGCGGCGCGGATGCCCTCGCGGAAATCGCCCTCCTCCAGCAGCGCCAGCGAGGCGTGGAACTCGCGCTCCAGGCAGGCTTCGAGGTTGGGCGAGCGCCGGCCGAGGCGCAGCAGGCACAGTGTCAGGACCAGGCTCGACGGGGACTTGGTCAGCAGGGTCTTGCGGGTCGCCGCCGCGAAATCGGAGCCGTCCGCCTCGAGGGCCGACAGGATCTCGTCGACCATGTCGAAGGCGAAGCAGCGATCGATGAGCGCGCGATGCTGCGCCAGGGGCGGTTCGCCGGGATCGCGCGCCAGCCGGCCGAGCACGTCGCGCACGCC
>NZ_VRVD01000522.1:0-3307 GCF_008040015.1 Methylobacterium sp. WL18
CTCCAAGCCACCGACGCGGCCCCGCCGCTCATCGCCCTGCGCGGCGACCCCAGGATCCTGGCGCGGCCCGCCATCGCCATCGTCGGGTCGCGCAACGCATCGACCGCGGGGCTCGCCTTCACGGAGCGGCTGGCCCGGGGCCTCGGCGAATCCGGCCTCGCCGTGGTCTCGGGGCTCGCCCGGGGGATCGACGCCCGCGCCCACAAGGCCAGCCTGCATACTGGCACCGTCGCCGTGATGGCCGGCGGGCAGGACCGGATCTACCCCGCCAGCCACGCGGCCCTGGTCGACGCGATCCTGGGGGAGGGCGGAGCGGTGGTGGCCGAGATGCCGATCGGCTGGGAGGCGCGGGGCCGCGACTTCCCCCGGCGCAACCGCATCATCTCGGGCCTCGCCTACGGCACGATCGTGGTCGAGGCGGCGCGCCGCTCCGGCTCGCTGATCACGGCACGCTACGCCCTGGAGCAGAACCGGGAGGTCTTCGCCGTTCCGGGCTCGCCGCTCGACCCGCGGGCGGAGGGCACCAACGACCTGATCCGCCAGGGCGCGACCCTGGTGGCCGACATCGACCACGTCCTCGCCGTGATCGGCCCGATCATCGATCGCGGTCCCGATCCCGACGCAGCCCCCGCGCGGGAGCGGCCGGACTTCGCCGAGCAACCGGACTTTTGGGACGAGATCGATCTCGACGGGCGGGCGGACCTGCTCGACGGCAGAATCGGGATGGCCGCCGGCCCCGACGCGCCGGCGGTCGAGCCGGAGGAGCCCGCGGACGACCGCCAGAGAATCATCGCCCTGCTGGGGCCGAGCCCGGTCGGCACCGACGAATTGGCGCGCAGCGCCGGGGTCGGCGCCCGGGTGGTGCAGACGGTGCTGCTGGAGCTGGAGCTCGACGGCCGGATCGAGCGGCACGGCAGCGGGGCCGTCTCGCTCCTCAGTCGCTGAGGGCGTCCGCGTCGGAATCGGCGAGGTTGCGCATCACGTCGAGGCAGCCCTGCAGGATGTAGGCGGCGGCGAGCTTGTCCACGAGCTGGCCGCGCCTGGCCCGGGACGCATCCGCCTCGATCAGCGCCCGGGTCACCACGGCGGTGGACAGGCGCTCGTCGAAGAAGACGTGCGGGATGTCGATGATCGGCTTGAGGTTGCGGATGAACGCGCGGGTCGATTGCACCCGCGGCCCCTCGCTGCCGTCCATGTTCAGGGGCAGCCCGATCACCAGCCCGCCGACGGCGTGCTGCCGGCACAAGGCGGCGAGGCGCTGCGCGTCCGGGGTGAACTTCACCCGGCGGATCGTCTCGAGGGGGCTCGCGATCTGGCGGCCGAGATCCGACAGGGCGAGCCCGATCGTCTTGGTCCCGAGATCGACCCCGATCAGGCGCGCGCCACCGCGCGATGCGGCCGCGAAGGTGCGGATCTCGTCGAAGTTCATGGCGTGGCCCTACGCCAGCCCGGCGCCCCGCGCCAGCGTGGCTTCCGAGATCCCCTCGAACCGGGCGGGGAGCGGCACCGCCCCGGGCCCCAGGACCAGGGTGGCGGAGGGTCCGGTCACCCGGGTGAAGAAGTCGGCGAGATTTTCGCCGCCGAACCGCACCGTCTCGAGGTCGGGCGCCAGCAGCCAAATGTCGTATTCCTCTCCGGTGCCGGAGACGTCCCAGAACAGGAAGCTGCCGTCCTCGCCGGCGCCGAAGAAGCACGCGCGCTCGATCACCGCCGGGTCGCCGTCCTCGACATCGAAGCGGTGCGGCTCCCCGCCGTCCTCCAGCATCGCCACGGCGTTGCCGACGCTGACGGCGATCACCCCGGCCTGGGTGGCCAGATCGCTGGCCTCGTACGGCGACGGCACGGCGATCCGGACCTGCCCGCCCGCCAGGCCGATGCCGCAGGTCTCGCAGAAGCTGCGGTAGGAGGCGGGCAGGGGGAATCCCAGCTCCGCCGCGGCGCCGTCGAGGTCGGCACCCCGCGCCGTGAACCCCACCGACAGGCTCGTGAACACCGACTCCCACATCATAGCCACTCCACCGTCCACAGCGTTAACGCTCTCCGTAGATCGACCCGGATACGCCCGGAGCCGTTCGCGAATAGGTAGGTTAAGACTTCGTTAATCCACAAACCGGGTATCGCCATGACGACGATCGGCCAGCCCTGCATTCCGGCCCCGCTCCGCCGCAAACGATCCGTGACCCGCAAGCAGTGCTGGATGCTGGTCCTGGCCTTCGAAGTCCTGGTCTTCGGAGCCTCGCAATCGGTCTTCAGGCCCGTGCGCCCGGCCGGCATCACCATCGAGATGTCGGTCACGCCGAACCACGTGGTGACCTGATCCGGCGTCCCGCCCGCCATCGTGAGGGGTGGGCCGGCTTTAACGCCCGCGTTGCGGCGCGTCGAACCGCAGTGCTATAGCGCGGCCGGCGCCGGGGATGCCTCCCGGGCAGGGACGAACGGGACGGCATGTCGGTCGACGAGAAGACGGTTCGGCGTATCGCGCATCTGGCTCGGATCGCGGTCACCGACGACGAGGTCGGTCCGCTGCAGGGTGAGCTGAACGCCATCCTGGCCTTCGTCGAGCAGCTCGGCGCCATCGACGTGAGCGGCGTCGAGCCGATGACCTCGGTGACCCCGATGGCGATGAAGAAGCGCGAGGACGTGGTCACCGACGGCGGCCGCGCCGCGGACGTGGTCGCCAACGCCCCCGAGACCGAAGACAATTACTTCCTGGTTCCGAAGGTCGTCGAGTAGGCTGCATCCAGCCTTCGGCGAAGCAAACATTCTGGCGGGCATGCGCGCCGTGGCGCGCGAGGACGGGAACAGCGTGGATCCGAACGAACTCACCCTGGCCGAGGCGCGCGACGCCCTCAAGGCGAAGCGGATCTCGGCCCGCGAGCTGACCCAGGCGCATCTCGACGCCATGGCCAAGGCCCGCGTGCTGAACGCCTTCATCCGCGAGACGCCCGACCAAGCCCTCAAGATGGCGGATGCTGCGGACGAAAAGATCGCGGCCGGCGCGGCGCGCCCCCTCGAGGGCATCCCGCTCGGGATCAAGGATCTGTTCTGCACCGAGGGCGTCATCACGACGGCGGGCTCTAAGATCCTCGAAACCTTCGTGCCGCACTACGAATCGGCCGTCTCGGCCAACCTGTGGCGCGACGGCGCCGTGATGCTGGGCAAGCTGAACCTTGACGAGTTCGCCATGGGCTCGTCCAACGAGACCAGCGCCTACGGCAACGTGGTCTCGCCCTGGCGCCGGAAGGGGTCCGACGCGCAGCTCGTGCCGGGCGGCTCCTCCGGCGGTTCGGCCGCGGCCGTCGCGGCG
>NZ_VRVD01000523.1:0-3307 GCF_008040015.1 Methylobacterium sp. WL18
GGCCCTGGCGGCGACCACGCTGCGGGCGTTCCAGCCGGTGCCGATCATCGCGGCGACCGAGATCCCGGCTGTGCACCCGGCCACGCAGGCGGGGCCGCAGGTGGACTGGACGGCCTGGGGCAACACCAACGGCGGCACCCGCTTCGCCGGGCTGACGCAGATCGACGCCACCAACGTCGCCAAGCTCCGGCCAGCCTGGACCTTCCGCACCGGCGACATCGCCGTCAGCAACGGCTTCGGGGCGGAGGACCAGACCACGCCCCTGCAGATCGGCGACACCGTCTACGTCTGCACGCCGAACGACATCGTCGTCGCCCTCGACGCCGACACCGGCACGCAGCGCTGGCGCTACGACCGGAAGGCGAGCGCGCCGCAATGGCAACGGTGCCGCGGGCTCGGCTATCACGACGCGGGCGCCGCCGAGGGCGCGAAGGTCTGCCCCCGCCGCCTGCTGCTGGCCACGATCGATGCGCGCCTGATCGCGCTGGACGCCGCCACCGGCCAGCCCTGTACCGATTTCGGCGACGGCGGCACGGTCGATCTCAAGACCGACATGGGCGAGGTCAAATCCGGCTTCTACACCCAGACCGCCGCACCGCTCATCGCCGGCGACCTCGTGGTGGTCGGCGGCCGGGTCGCCGACAACATCGAGACCGGGGAGCCTGGCGGCGTAGTCCGCGCCTACGATGTCGGCAGCGGCGACCTGCGCTGGGCCTGGGATCCGGGCAACCCGGCGACCACGCGCCTGCCGCCTCCCGGTGAGACCTACACGCGGGGCACGCCGAACGTCTGGACCAGCATGGCCTACGATTCGGCCCTGGGCCTGATCTACGCGCCCACCGGCAACGCGACGCCCGACTTCTTCGGCGGCCACCGGACAGCCCAGGACGACGCCACCAACTCGTCGATCTTCGCCCTCGACGCGGCGACCGGGCGGCCGCGCTGGCACGTCCAGCTCGTTCACAAGGATCTGTGGGACTTCGACGTCCCGGCCCAACCCGCTCTCTACGACCTGCCGGACGGGAAGGGCGGCACCGTGCCGGGGCTGATCGCCGCGACCAAGCACGGCCAGATCTTCCTGCTGAATCGCGAGACCGGCGCCCCGATCGCGCCGATCACCGAGCGGCCGGTCCCGCAGGGCAGCGTGCCGGGCGAGCGTTATGCGCCGACGCAGCCCTACTCGGACATGCCGTCGATCGGAGCCGAGACCCTGACCGAAGCCGACATGTGGGGGGCGACGCCCTTCGATCAGCTCCTGTGCCGGATACAGTTCAAGGGCATGCGCCACGCGGGGACCTTCACCCCGCCGGGCTTCGACACCGCCCTCCAGATGCCGGGCTCGCTCGGCGGCATGAACTGGGGCAGCACCGCCATCGACATGACCCGGGACTACCTGATCGTGAACGACATGCGGTTGGGCCTGTGGAACCGGCTGATCCCGAGGGAGCAGGTCGAAACCGGTAAGGCCGCCGGAACCGAGATGGGCCTGTCGTCGATGCGCGGCACCCCCTACGTCTCCGTCCGCAACCGCTTCGTGTCGGCGCTGAACATCCCGTGCCAGAAGCCGCCCTTCGGCACGCTGACGGCCATCGACCTGAAGGCCCGCCGGATCGCCTGGCAGGTCCCGCTTGGCACGGTGGAGGATACCGGGCCGCTGGGGATCAAGATGCACCTGCCGATCCCGATCGGCCTGCCCTCGCTCGGCGGCTCGCTGGTGACCGGTTCGGGCCTGATCTTCTTCGCCGGGACGCAGGATTACTACCTGCGGGCGTTCGAGGCCGCGACCGGCCGCGAGGTCTGGAAGGGCCGCCTGCCGGTGGGCAGCCAGGGTGCGCCGATGACCTACAGGTCGCCCAAGACCGGCCGGCAATACGTCGTGATCACGGCCGGCGGCGCGCGCCAATCACCCGACCGCGGCGACTACGTGGTCGCCTACGCGCTGCCTGGCGATCCCGCATCGCAGTGATCCGGTCCGAAGGCGGCAAAATCGGGGTTTGCAAAGGGCGAGCCCTTTGGCGGGGTCTGGGGCGGAGCCCCGGAGAACTGCAGGGCGCTGCCCTGCATCCGCAAAAGATCTCGACCTTTTGAAACCTAGCCGAACCCGCGGGTGAAGCTGAGGCGGTGGTGTGGGCTTCGGCCGAGTGTGGTCAGGCCGGCGCGGTGCAGGGCCGTGCCGTAGCCGACGTTGCGCTCCCAGCCGTAACCCGGATGGCGCTCGGCGAGGCGACGCATGAGGTCGTCGCGAAACACCTTGGCGACGATCGAGGCGGCGGCGATCTGCGGCACCAGCCCGTCGCCGCCGATCACGGCCCGGCCCGGCAGGCCCGGCAGGGCGTCCCGGCCATCGACCAGGACCGGCGCCGCGATCCCGAGGCGCGCCACCGCCCGCAGCATCGCGTCGAGGGTCGCGGCGCGGATGTTGATGCGGTCGATCAGGGCCCGGGAACCCGCCGCCACGGCAACCCGGGCATGGGCGCGGATCAGCGGCGCCAGATGCGCGCGGATCGGTTCGGGCACGCGCTTGCTGTCGTCGAGGGCCGCCAGCAGGGCCGGGGGGATCGCAGCCGGGTCGAACCAGACCGCCGCCACCACCACGGGGCCGCACAGGGCGCCGCGCCCGACCTCGTCGCAGCCGATCACCGCCGGATAATCCGCGGCCCGGGCCGGATCGAACGGCTGGGTGAGGGCGGGTGTTGTTCGTTTCGCGGGCGGCGGTTTCTGAACGGACATGATGGCGCCGTCCTGCCATCTCGCGCCGCCGCCGTCACCGTTCAGGCGGCGTTCCGGGTCCCCCGCTGGCCGCCATGCGCCTCGATGATGTTGCCGAAGAACTGGTCGGCGCTGACGTCCCAGCCCCGGCGCAGCGCCTCCTGCCGGCACTCGGCCCGGGACAGGCGAAGCGCCGCGAGGGCCGCCGCGCGCAGGTCCTGGTCGAGGATGCCGACCCGGGTCCCGCTCAGCACGTCGTTGGGGCCGGGCACCGGGAAGGCCGCGATCGGCAGGCCGCAGGCCATCGCTTCCAGCAGCACGATGCCGAACGTGTCGGTGAGGCTCGGGAACACGAAGGCGTCGCAGGCGGCGTAGACGGACGCGAGCGCCGCCCCGGTCCGGGTGCCGAGGAAGCGTGCCTCCGGGGCCAAGGCCTGCAGGCGTGCCCGGTCCGGCCCGTCGCCGACCACGATCTTCGTTCCGGGCAGGTCGAGGCTCAGGAAGGCCGCGAGGTTCTTCTCCACGGCGAGCCGCCCGACATACAGGAACAGCGGCCGGGGCAGGCCGGCGAGGTCCGTCGGCGGCGGCTCGCCGGGGG
>NZ_VRVD01000524.1:0-3305 GCF_008040015.1 Methylobacterium sp. WL18
GGCCAACCGCGCCGCGGCGCTGACCCACCGCCTCCTCGCCTTCGCCCGGCGCCAGCCGCTGGAGCCGCAGCCGACCGCCGCCAACCCGCTGGTCACCGGCATGGAGGACCTGCTCCGGCGGACCCTGGGCGAGCGGATCCACCTCGAACTCGTCACCGCGGGCGGCCTGTGGCTGACCCTCTGCGACCCGCACCAGCTCGAGAACGCGCTGCTCAACCTCGCCATCAACGCCCGGGACGCGATGCCCGAGGGCGGCCGCCTCGTGATCGAGACCGCCAACGCCCATCTCGACCGCGCCTACACCCGCGTTCACGCCGGCGTGAACGCGGGGGCGTATGTCTGCCTCAGCGTCAGCGACACCGGGACCGGCATGAGCCCGGAGGTCGCCGCCCGGGCGTTCGACCCGTTCTTCACCACCAAGCCCCTCGGCCAGGGCACCGGGCTCGGCCTGTCGATGATCTACGGCTTCGCCAAGCAGTCCGAGGGACATGTCCGGATCTACTCGGAGCCGGGTTGCGGCACGACGGTCAAGCTCTATCTGCCGCGTCACCACGGCGTCGCACCGTCCGAGACGGCGGAATCCGGTCTCGTCGCGCTGCACCGGGCCGAGCACGGCGACACGGTGCTCGTGGTGGAGGACGACCCGGTGGTGCGCGACCTGATCGCCGAGGTTCTGGGCGACCTCGGATACACCGCGCTCCAGGCTGCGGACGCCGAGGCGGGCCTCGCGCTGCTGCGCGCGCCGGGGCGGATCGACCTGCTGATCAGCGACGTCGGATTGCCCGGCGGCCTCAACGGCCGGCAGATGGTCGACGCCATCCGCCCGGACCGGCCGGACCTGAAGGTGCTGTTCATCACCGGCTACGCCGAGAACGCGACCTTCGGCAACGGCCACCTCGAACCCGGCATGCGGATGATGACCAAGCCGTTCCCGGTCGAGGCCCTGGCCGCCCGGGTGCGGGCGATGATCGCGGGCCTCGACTGACCGGCCATGTCGCTCACCACCCGCATCCTGCTGCTGGTGCTGCTGGCGCTCACCCCGGCGCTGGCGATCCAGGGCTACAACGAGGTCGCGCTGCGCACGAGCCGCGATGCGGCGGTGCGCGCCGACGCCCTCGCCACCGTCCGGGGCGCGGCTGAGGATTTCGCCCAGCTGTCGGAGCGGATGCGCCAGGCCCTCGACCTCATCTCCGGGGATCCGTCCGTGCGGGCACACGACCCCGCCGCCTGCGCAGCCTACCTGAAGCGGTCCGCCGCCCGGCTCCCGCACGTGATCCTGATCGCACTTACGGATCCCGCCGGCGCGGTGATCTGCGACAGCGCCGGCTCGACGCCGGGATCGTACTCGACCGGCGCGCGCGCCTATCATCACCGCGCCCTGGAGGCCGGCGGCTTCGCGGTCGGCGGCTACGCGCTGGGGACCGTCTCGAACCGGCCCTCGATCCACTTCGCCCGGGTCGTGGCCGGTGGGGACGCGACCGACGGCCCCGCGACCGGCCTTCTGCTGGCCGCCGTCGATCTCGACTGGCTGTCCGACCATTTGGAGCAGACCCTGCACCAGGCCGAGACGGCCATCACGGTGACGGACCGCGACGGCCTGATCATCGCGCGGCGCCCGGACGGGGCGGACTGGATCGGCAAGCCGATCCCGCCGGAGCGCGGCGTGATGCGGACGGCGCGTGACGGCGAGGTGCGCATCGACGAGGGCCTCGACGGCCGCACGCGGGTCATCGCCACCGCCATGCCGGAGGGACCGCTCGCCGGGGTGCGCCTCGTGGTCGGACGCGACAGCGCGGCGGCCTTCGCGGATATCGATGCCGCCACCCGCCGCGGGCTGGTGCTGATCGCCCTGGGCGCGGTCCTGGCGCTGGCCGCAGCGCTCCTGGCCGGACGGATGTTCATCCGCCGCCCGATCGACCGCCTGCTTCGTACGGCGGCCGCTTGGCAGGTCGGCAACCTCGCCGCCCGCACGGGCCTGCGCGGTGCGACGGAGTTTGGCCGCCTCGGGGGCAAGCTCGACGCCATGGCGTCCGCGCTCCAGAGCAACACCGACGCGCTGCACGCCGAGATCCGCCACGGTCGCGCCCTGCAGGAACAGCAGGTGACGATGTTGCACGAGCTGAACCACCGGGTGAAGAACACCTTGGCCACGGTGCAGGCCCTGGCCCGCCAGTCCCGCGGCGCCGAGGGCGTCCTCGAGGCGCGGATCCTGGCGCTGTCGAAGACCCACGATCTCCTGACCCGCGAAGACTGGAGCGGCGCCTCCCTGCGTGAGGTGCTGGAGAGCGAGCTGAGTCCCTATCGCACGGAGAGCGACCAGATCGCCCTCGACGGGCCCGACGTCGCGCTCTCCCCCCGGCACGTGCTGGCCCTGGGCATGACGATCCACGAGTTGACCACCAACGCCGGCAAGTACGGCGCCCTCTCGGTGCCGGAGGGGCACGTGCGGGTCGCGTGGTCGCTGTCCGCGCCGGAGGGCGGCATGCCGCGCCTGCGCCTCACCTGGCAGGAGAGCGGCGGCCCGCCGGTGCAGCCCCCGGCCCGGGCCGGCTTCGGAACCCGTCTGATCTCCGGCGGCGTGCGGCGCGAACTCGACGGCCTGGTCGACCTCGCCTTCGAGGCCGGGGGCCTGCGCTGCCATCTGGACGTGCCGCTCGAACCGGGGTCGAGCACGATCCTGGTGCCGACGCAGTAGAGCGGCGCCCCCTCCTCCCGCAGGCGGCGGGTGCCCCGGATCACCCCCGGGTCCGCGCCACCGCGCGGGCGTCCTGCTTGACCTGCCGCCAGGTGCGCCACGGCTCCAGGTTCGACAGCGCCATCCGGCGCAGGCCGAGCCAGCCGAGCGCGACCGCCGCGACCAGGAACGGCGTCGCCACGATCAGCGCCGCCGGCGCCTCGGAGCCGAACGGCACGGCGAGCAGCTTCACGATTCCGTCGAGCCCGAGAAAGAACGTGACGATCAGCAGCACGGGGATCGTGCCGACGATCGCGACCAGCGAGACGATGGCCCGGACGTTGCCGTCGATCTCGGCCCGCGCCAGGCTCAGCAGCGATTCCAGATGCGTCGCGCTCTCGCGCAGGGCCGCGACCAGCAGGGCCAGGGTGCCGTCGGCTCGTTGACGCATGGTGCGGGTCTATCCTCTCGAACCGTCAGGGCCTGGGCCAACCGAGCCGCCCGCGCAAGCGTTCCGGCCCGACGCTCACAGCATCAGCAGCACGGCGCCGAGGATGAGGAACGTCGCGAGCGCCGCCAGGGCGACGGCCCGGGTGGCGTCGCGGCTGTCGTCGGGATCCCGGTCCGGCGC
>NZ_VRVD01000525.1:0-3298 GCF_008040015.1 Methylobacterium sp. WL18
CCGGCGGCCTGCGCCGCCACGAGCGCGCGCTCCTGCTGGCGACGCCGCTGTTCGCGCTCCTGCGCGAAGGCGCAGGCCTGACGGGATTCCCGCTGGGGCTGGCGCTGGGCCTCGCGACCCTGGCCTGCATCGCCGAACGGATCCGCCCGTGGGGATTTCCGGGCGGACGCCGGTCCGCTCCGGCCTGAGTTTTTGGGCCGTCCCTGAACGCCTCTCGCCGTCATGGCGAGCGCGGCGAAGCAACCCAGTGCGGCGCGCGATCTCCGAATGTGATGTTTCCCGAGGTTGCTTCGCTGCGCTCGCAATGACGGTGCGGCGTCCTTCTTGACGCCGAAGCCATGTCGTGCCCCGATGACATCAAGTCCTCAGATTGCCATCTCGCCACGCTGCTTTGAAAATCATCCCTTTGGCTCTCATACGCCAAGATCATCCGAGAATTTTCCTCGGCCTAAGCTTGGACGCGGCTAATTGATAGCCGAAAATATTCGCGGGAGAATCACCATGTTTTCGGCGCTCCTGAGATATGTCGGCAGTTCCTCCCGCTCCCACGCGGGGGCGGCGAAATCGGCCACGCCGACAAGCTGGGATCGACACGCCAGGGCGACATCCACGCATTCGACCACCGCGACGAACCCGGGCGAGAAATCCGCCTCCCAGGTCGCCGTCGAGGCCCGGAAATTCCTGGATGCCGGCTATCGGAAGCTGGGCAAGGCGGCCGATGCCGGCACCTCGGACCAGGATTGGCACGGCACGATCCGCATCCAGATCCTGGACCGTCGAGCCCTCTACGCCATCGCCACCGATCACGGCGGCCTGTTCTCGAATACGGAGGTCAAGGCGGCGAAAGCCGAAATGGCGTCGATCGAGGCGCGCGCGACCAAGGCTGCCGACCCCCGCGGCACCGATCCGGCTGCGGCCGCCAAGGCGACGGTCGCCGTCCTGGACGGAGCCGGCCCGGAGGAGATGGCCTCCCTCGACTGGGCGCAGAAGCGCGCTGCGGCGCAGGTCCGGTATCAGGGCCTCGCGACAGCACAGCACAAGGGACGGGCGGCATCGAGCGTCGAGACCGGCAACCCCGTTGTCGATCACTTCGTCAAAGCCTGGGGCGAGTTCGAGAAGGCGAAGGCCTACGCGCACGAGTGCGCATCGGTCCATGTGGAGGACATGCCCTCCTGGGCGAGGGGCATCTCGCTCTGGAAGAGTTTCTACGCGCCGCAGGCGAAGGCTTTGGGCCGATTGTAGCGGGCACGCGGATGAGCCTTTCGACCGCCCATGCCCTTCAGGGACAGGTCCGATCCACGGAGATCCCAATCCGCTCCTTCATCCTGACGCGCCCTCGTCAACTGTCTGCGCAGGAGGTCTCCCGGCAGCGCCGGGCTGACTTGAGACCGCCCATTCGCTGCGTCGCCTCAGGACCAGGCGAGGATGGCAAAACGGACGGACAGCCGCTTAGATCGATCGTAACGGACCAACCAGACCAAGCGAGGCTTCTCGATGTCTTGGCACGTTCATTGGCTTGAAGCCTCCGGCGATCTACGCCCCTGGCGCGATACCATCGCAGCGGAGATCCAGATCGCCCGCGACGCGATTGCGGGTCTCATGCCCGTGCCAATCCTCGACATCCTTGTGGACCGCCGCCCGGGCGAGACGATCCCCGAGATGGGCACCGTAGGGCGCGCCTATCGGCCGAGCCTGTTTGCCCTGACGCTCGCTTCCGACAACCCGAACTTCGAGACATCCCTGCGCGGTGGCGACATTCGCAGAACGGTGGCGCACGAGGTGCGTCACTGCCTGCGCATGGGAGGTCCGGGCTATGGCACGACGCTGGGCGAGGCACTGGTCAGCGAAGGCTTGGCCGGCCAGTTCGTAAGCCACCTGTTCGGCACGCCGCCCGAGCTTTGGGAATCCGCCGTCTCGGACACCGAGCTAGCGGAAAATCCACCGGATTTCGCCGCGCTCTCGGGCTTGAATCACGATCACGGTGCCTGGTTCTACGGGCGCGGTGGCCGCTACCCGCGCTGGCTCGGCTATACGCTCGGCTACAGGATCGTAGCGGATTGGCTAAACGCGGTCCTGGCGCCAGATGGGGACGCTTGGGTCAACGTCACCGCCGACACGGTGCGGGCGGCGGCCCGGGGGCACACGCTGGCAGTATGACCGCAACGCCCTTCACCGTCCTGCGCCTTGGCGCAGAAGATGCGGCAAATTTTCGTGAGCTCCGGCTGGACGGATTGCGCAGGCATCCCGAAGCGTTCGGCGCATCCTACGAGGATGAGGCGCGCCAAAGTCCACAGGATTTTCGACCCCGCCTGGAGAGCGGTACCGTCTTCGGCATACGACGCAAGAGCCGGTCCGACCTCGACGGTATCGCCGGGTTGTACATCCCAGAGACGATCAAGACACGCCACAAGGGTGTGCTGTGGGGAATGTACGTGCGACCCGAAGCGCGTTGTATGGGCCTCGGATCAGCGCTGGTTGCCCGCGTGATCGAGCATTCCACCAATCTGGTGGAGGAACTGACCTTGGCCGTCGGTGCAGCGAACGAGCATGCGATGAATCTCTATGCCCGGGTTGGCTTCAATTGTTACGGGTTCGAAGAACGTGCGCTGAAAATCGAGGGCCGATACTACGATGAGGTCTTGATGCGCTTGGTGTTGGTGAAATAGAATTCGGGGTTGCTACGGCTGCATTGACAATCCGACGATACTCGAACCCCCTCCGTCATCCTGAGCTGCTGCGCAGCAGCCGCGAAGGAGGCGTCCAGGGATCGCCGAGCTATCCGGAGGGCTCCTTCGGGGCCTCCGCTTCGCTGCGGCACCTTAGAATGCGGTCGAGGGTGGGTGGTTCGGGGCCGATGGTTCTGTCTTGACGCGATGGGAGAGCGAGCACGACCTGAACATGGCTGCGCTTCGGCCGTCCGGTGCGATCGCATTCAAGACGTGATGTCGAACCTACACCCCGTCATTCCGGGGCTCCGCTTCGCGGCCCCGGAATGACGGGGTGCGCTATCGAGCATCCCCCCAAACCGAACGCATCCCCCCCGAAAAAATCACCCCTGATACGGCCGGGGCATCCGGAACGGCAGCATCAGCTGCACCAGCGGGTTGCGGAAGCGGTCGAGGGAGAGGCTCTCGTGCACCGCCCGCACGGGCTCGCCGCCGAGCGTGGAGGCCAGCAGGGAGCGGGAATAGAACGGCGTGTCCTCGAAGGTGGTGAGCACCCGGGAGCGGCCGTCGTCGCTACGGGTCTCCCGGGGCATCCGCCAGAACGATGTGGCCGGCAGCGCGGCGGCCAGCGG
>NZ_VRVD01000526.1:0-3294 GCF_008040015.1 Methylobacterium sp. WL18
CCCCCAAATCACGCCAAGCGTGCCCGCGATGAAGCCGCCTTTGAATCCCGGCCGCGCCCCACCGGCCCGCGGCCGGCGCCCGCTCTCGGCCATCCGCACCATGCTGGCGAGCGAGGCCGCGGGCGGGCTGATCCTGATGGCCGCGGCGGCGCTGGCCCTCGTGGTCGCCAACGGCCCGTTCGCCGACGCCTACGCGCACGGGCTCCACGCCGCCCTCGGGCCGATGAGCGTGCAGCACTGGATCAACGACGGCCTGATGGCCGGGTTCTTCCTGCTGGTCGGGCTGGAGATCAAGCGCGAGGCGCTGGACGGGCGGCTGCGCACCTGGCCGGACCGGGTGCTGCCCGGCATCGCGGCGTTCGGCGGCATGGCGATGCCGGCCCTGGTCTACGCGGCGGCCAATCTCGGCGCCGATACCTTACGCGGCTGGGCGATCCCGGCGGCCACCGACATCGCCTTCGCGCTCGGCGTCCTGGCGCTGCTCGGCAAGCGGGTGCCGGTCTCGCTCAAGATCTTCCTGAGCGCCGTGGCCATCGTCGACGACCTCGGCGCCGTGGTGGTGATCGCGCTGTTCTACGGCTCCGGCCTCGATGCCGGGATGCTGGGACTCGCCGCCCTCGTGCTCGCCGGCCTCTACGGCCTCAACCGGGCGGGCGTGACCTGGCTGTCGGCCTATCTCCTGCTCGGTCTGGTGCTGTGGGTGCTGGTGCTGCGCTCCGGGATCCACGCCACGGTGGCGGGGGTGCTGCTGGCCTTCACCATCCCGATCCGGGTCAGCCCAGGCCGGCCGGAAGACGTGGATTCGCCGCTGCATCGGCTGGAGCACGGGCTGGCGCCCTGGATCACCTATGGGGTGGTCCCGGTCTTCGGCTTCGCCAATGCCGGCGTCGCCCTAACCGGCCTGACGCCCGACGCCCTGCTCCAGCCGGTGACGCTCGGCATCGCCGCGGGGCTGTTCCTGGGCAAGCAGGCCGGCGTGTTCGCCAGCCTGAGGCTCGCCGTCGCGCTCGGATGGGCGCAGCGCCCGGCCGGGGCCGGCTGGGGCCAGGTCTACGGCGTCGCGGTCCTGTGCGGGATCGGCTTCACCATGAGCCTGTTCATCGGCGGCTTGGCCTTCGCGGATCCGCAGCACGAGACCGCGGTGAAGCTCGGCGTGCTCGCGGGCTCGGCCCTGTCGGGGCTCGTCGGGGCGGCAATCCTCCTGTTGGCGCGGCGCCCCGAGGCCATCCGGTAGCGGGCGCCCCGGGCTCCGTCGCGCGCGAAAATGCGCTACCCCCCGATCCATGCGGTTCTATCTCGGCCTCGCCACCACCTTCCACGATCCGGCGCTCGCCCTCCTCGGGCCCGACGGCGCCGTGCTGTTCGCCGAGGCCACGGAGCGGTTCCTCCAGGTCAAGCGCGCCCCGAACTGCGAGCCCGACATCCCGGCCCGGGTGATCGGCCTGGTGCAGGCCTACGTGTCGGCCGGATCGGAGATCGTGGTCGCCTCGTCCTGGGGGCAGCAATTCGCCGACTTCCTGCGCGGACAGGCGGGGGCCGGCGCCTTCGACCTGATGGCGCTGTCCGCCCACACCACGGCGCTCAACCGCTCCTTCGTACCCGAGCAGGCCGAGCGGGTGTTCATCGCCGACCTCCACGCCGCGCAGGCGCGGGCCGGCCACGGCACCCTGCTGGCCCTCAACCAGGAGGCGCGGATCACCGGGACGCCGCGCGCGACGATCGCCGGGCAGCGGCGCTACCCGCACCATCTCTGCCACGCCGCCTACGGGCTGTGGGGCAGCCCGTTCGAGGAGGCCACAGCCCTGGTGGTCGACGGCATGGGCGAGACCGGCGCGGCCGCGATCTACCGGCTGCAGGACGGCCGGATCACGGAGCTGCGCCGCCACCGCGGGCGCGGGTCGCTCGGCTTCCTGTACGGGCTCGTCACCGATCTCGCCGGCTTCGACCAGGTGAAGGGCGAGGAATGGAAGATCATGGGGCTCGCCCCCTACGGACGCCCCGACCCGGAGCTGGCCGCCCTGCTGGCCCGGCTCTGCACGGTCGAGGCCGGGCGCCTCCGCTTCGCCGAGGCCGACACGATCCAGGCGGTCGCCGCCGAGATCCGGGCCCGCCAGCCCGCGGACGCCCGAGAGCAGGGCTGGGCCGACCTCGCCCGCTGCGGCCAGGATTTGTTTGGGACTTTGATGGATGTGCTGGTGGCCGAGGCGGCCGCCCTCGGCCCCTCCGAGAACCTCGTGATCGCCGGGGGCTGCGGGCTCAACTCCTCGTATAACGGTCGGGTGCTCGGCCGCTCCGGCTTCGCCCGGCTGCACGTCCCCTCGGCGCCGGCCGACGACGGCAACGCCGTGGGCGCCGCCTGGCTCGCTTACGCGGAGGACCATCCGGACTGGGCAGGCCCGCCCGCCGCCTCGCGCCCGCTGACGCCCTATCTCGGCTCCCGGGTCTCGACCACCGCGATGGAGCGCTTGGCCGAGCAGGAGCCGCGGGCCACATGCGTCGGACACGCAGAGGCGACCCGGGCCGCGGCAAAAATCCTGGCCGCGGGCGGTCTCGTCGGCTGGGTGCAGGGAAGGGCGGAGTTCGGCCCCCGGGCGCTCGGCAACCGCTCGATCCTGGCCGACCCGCGGCCGGAGGGCGCCAAGGACGCGCTGAACGCCAAGGTGAAGTACCGCGAGGCGTTCCGGCCGTTCGCGCCCTCGATCCTGGCCGAGGCCGGGCCGGACTGGTTCGAGGATTACGCCGACAGCCCCTACATGGAGCGCACGCTGGTCTGGCGCGCGTCGGTCCGCGCCCGGGTGCCGGCGGTGGTCCACCAGGACGGCACCGGCCGGCTCCAGAGCGTCACGCCCGAGCGCAACCCGGCCTACGCGGCGCTGATCCGCGCCTTCGCGGACATCACCGGGGTGCCGATCCTGCTCAACACCAGCTTCAACGTGATGGGCAAGCCGATCCTCCACAGCGCGGAGGATGCGATCCTGATGTTCTACACCACCGGCCTCGACGCCCTCGTGGTCGAGGATTGGCTGGTGGTGAAATGACGAACGCCGCGCCCCCGGGGGGACGCGGCGCCGGCGAGACGATCGTAAAGAAATTACTCGCAGACTTCGACGCGGCGGTAGGTGAACTCGCCGTCGCCGAGCCATTCCTTGCGGCGCTCGTAGTGGCAGATCGGGCCGCGGCGCTCGCGCACCACGACGGTCTCGGGCTCCTCGACCAGGACCCGGCGCGGGCGGTATTCCGGCGGGGGCGGCGGGGGCTGGTTGGCGCCGTTGACCAGGGCGCCGCCGACCACAC
>NZ_VRVD01000527.1:0-3279 GCF_008040015.1 Methylobacterium sp. WL18
CCGGCGCTCGGCACCGCGGCGTGGCGGCAATGGCTCGACGCCGAACTGGTGCGGCCCCGGGATCCCGAGCGCTCCTTCGAGAACCTGCCCGACGCAGCCCGTGAGACGCTGGCGACCTTCGCGCTGGTCGCCGAGATGCGCGAGACCCTCGACCGGGAGGCGTTCGGCGCCTTCGTCCTGTCGATGACCCGCTCCGTCGAGGACGTGCTCGGCGCCTACCTGCTGGCCAAGGAGGCCGGCGTGTTCCTCGATGCCGCCGGCCCGGAGATCCGCCCGGAGATCTGTCCGCTCGCGATCGTGCCGCTGTTCGAGACCATCGACGACCTGCGCGCCGCCCCGGCGATCATGCGCGAACTCCTGACCGTTCCGGTGGTGCGCCGCTCGACCCGCTGGCAGGGCGGCGTCCAGGAGGTGATGATCGGCTATTCCGACTCCAACAAGGATGGCGGCTTCGTCGCCGCCAACTGGGAGCTGTACAAGGCGCAGAGCAAGCTCACCCGCCTCGGCCAGGAACTCGGCGTCGGCATCGCGTTCTTCCACGGCCGCGGCGGCTCGGTGAGCCGGGGCGGCGTGCCGACCCACCGGGGCATCATGGCCCAGCCGCCGGGCTCGATCCGCGGCCGGTTCCGCACCACCGAGCAGGGCGAGGTCGTCTCGTTCAAGTACGCCAACCGCGGCACCGCCGCCTACCAGATGGAGCTGCTCGCCGCCTCGGTGTTCGAGCACGCCCTGGCGGGTGACGGCGAGCGGGCGAGTGTCGGCCACGACGACGCCCTGGAGGCGTTGGCCGGCGCCTCGCGGGCGGCCTACGTCCGGCTGCTTCAGACCGACGGGCTGGTCGACTACTTCCAGTCGGCGAGCCCGCTGGACGAGATCGCGCTCCTGAATATCGGCTCGCGTCCGGCACGCCGGTTCGGCGCCCGCTCGCTCTCGGATCTCCGGGCGATCCCGTGGGTGTTCGCCTGGTCGCAGAACCGGCACGTGATCACGGGCTGGTACGGCGTCGGCTCGGGGCTCGCGAGCTTCCTCGAGGTGCGCGGCCCGGACGGCGAGGCGACCTTGCGCCGCCTGTTCCAGGAATCCCGCGTGTTCCGCCTCGTCCTCGACGAGGTCGAGAAGACCTTGATGATGGTCGATCTCGACATCGCCCGGGCCTATGCGGGCCTCGTCCAGGACGCAGGCGTCCGGGACCGGATCTTCTCGATGATCGAGGCCGAGTACGCGCTCACCCGTGAGATGGTGCTGCGGGTGAGCGGCGGAACCGAGCTGGCCGAGCGCTTCCCGCTGTTCCGCGACCGGCTGAAGGGCCGGCTGCCGACGATCAACCAGGTCGGCCGCGAGCAGGTCGAGCTGCTGGCCCGCTACCGGGCCGAGACCGACGAGGACCGGCGCGAGGCGGTGAAATCCGCCCTGCTCCTGTCGATCAACTGCATCGCGGTCGGCTTCGGCTCGACCGGGTGAGGTGGGGTGCCCTGTCTGAGCCCGACACCTGACCCATCTTGTTCCCGGAGGGCGATCCCTACGCACCCCGGCGGCACCAGAACCGTCACCAGGAGAGAGAAACACCCATGAGCTTCACGCTGATCCAGCAGGCCAAGCCGCGCCTGCATCGCTCCGAACTCGCCGTCCCGGGCTCGAACCCGACCTTCATGGAGAAGTCGGCCCAGTCGACCGCCGACGTGATCTTCCTCGACCTCGAGGATGCGGTCGCCCCCGACGACAAGGAGAAGGCCCGCACCAACATCATCCAGGCTCTGAACGACCTGGATTGGGGCACCAAGACCATGATGATCCGCATCAACGGTCTCGACACCCACTACATGTACCGCGACGTGGTCGACATCGTCGAAGCCTGCCCGCGCCTCGACATGGTGCTGATCCCCAAGGTCGGCGTGCCGGCCGACGTCTACGCCATCGACGTGCTGGTCACCCAGATCGAGCAGGCCAAGAAGCGCGAGAAGCAGATCGGCTTCGAGGTGCTGATCGAGACCGCGCTCGGCATGGCCAACGTCGAGGCGATCGCCCAGTCGTCGAAGCGCCTCGAGGCGATGTCCTTCGGCGTGGCCGACTACGCTGCCTCGACCCGCGCCCGCTCCACGGTGATCGGCGGCGTCAACGCCGACTTCTCGGTGCTCACCGACAAGGACGAGGCCGGCAACCGCCAGACCCATTGGCAGGACCCGTGGCTGTTCGCCCAGAACCGCATGCTGGTGGCCTGCCGCGCCTACGGCCTGCGCCCGATCGACGGCCCGTTCGGCGATTTCTCCGATCCGGACGGCTACAAGTCGGCGGCCAAGCGCTGCGCCGCGCTGGGCTTCGAGGGCAAGTGGGCGATCCATCCCTCGCAGATCGACCTCGCCAACGAGGTGTTCACGCCGTCCGAGGCCGAGGTCACCAAGGCCCGCCGCATCCTGGAAGCCATGCAGGAGGCCGCCAAGGCCGGCCGCGGCGCCGTCTCCCTCGACGGCCGCCTGATCGACATCGCGTCGATCCGCATGGCCGAGGCGCTGATCGAGAAGGCGAACGCCATGAAGGCGTGAGGCCGCCTTTGCCCTTCCCCACGGGGAGGGGCGATTTGCCCTGCGTCGCGGCCGGCATGATCGGTCGCGACGCAAGACGTTCAAGACATCCTCAGAACGGCCGCGTGTCCGGCAGCCGTGCCGCCGCCATCTCCGACGGGGTCGGGTCGCGGTAGACCACGATCCCGTTCGACCGGTCGGCCGCGATCAGGCCGAGGCGACCGAACCCGTCGAGCCAGCCGTCCATCGGCCAGACGCCGTGGCGGGCGTGGAAGCGGCCGGCGTTGGCGACGATGTCGCGGAAGTGCTGCAGCGGCGGATCGTAGCTCGCATGGTGCTGGTGGTATGCCCGCGGGCCGCCGAGGAACAGGATCGGTACCCCGGCCGCATCGGCCCGGAACGCGAGGTCGGTATCCTCGGCTCCGTAGCCGGAGAACGACTCGTCGAAGCCGCCGATCCGGTCGTAGGTCGCGGCCCGCACCGCGAAGGCCAGGGACCAGAACAGGCCGGGCTGCGGTGCCGGCGCCACCAGGCCGGGACCCGGGAAAGTGCGCACCGGGTGCGGATGGCCGAGCCGATGGAGGTCGCCCTCCCGCCATCCATCGGTGACCGCGCCGGCGGGCAGGTAGCCGATCTCGCAGCAGATCAAGGCGTCATGCTGGGCCACCGCGTCCGACAGGCCGGCGACCAGGCCGTGCGACGGGATGCAATCGACGTCGAGGAAGACCAGCGTGTCGGTGTGGGCCGCCCGACGCCTGCA
>NZ_VRVD01000528.1:0-3276 GCF_008040015.1 Methylobacterium sp. WL18
CTCGACGCCGCGCTGGGCGCCCCTGGCCGTGCCCTGGGCTTCGGCGCCGGTGGCGAAGGCCAGCGGGGCGAGGGCGAGGGCGGCGATCATCAGCTTCTTCATGTCAACTCCTGGTCGTCGTTCGGGGCGAGTTCCGCGACGTGCGCGTCGCGGAGGACGTACCGGTCAACGGTTCAAGCGCCGAAAGGTCTCATCAGTCATCGCAGAGCCGCCCGCTGGCATCGGGAAGGGGCCGCTGCTAGAGAACGGGTCATGTTCGCTTCGCATGCTCTTCGCGGCCTGGGCCGCAGGCTTCGAATTATTGGCCCGGCCTCCGCGTAAATGAGCGCCCGCTTCGGCGAGGCCGCGCGGAAGTCCGGGATCCTGATGCCGCTCGCCCTGCCCAGATTCCTGTATCGGCCGGCCCATTGCCGCCGGCCCGACCGCCGATGCGAGATCCGATGACCACCCCCGAGACCGCGGCTGCCCGCGACTATTCCAAGACCCTGTTCCTGCCGCGCACCGAGTTTCCGATGCGCGCCGGCCTGCCGACCCGGGAGCCGCTGCTGCTGGAGCGCTGGGCCGCGATCGACCTCTACGGGAAGATCCGCGCCGCCGCTTCGGGCCGGCCGCGCTTCGTGCTGCACGATGGGCCGCCCTATGCCAACGGCAACATCCATATCGGAACGGCGCTCAACAAGATCCTGAAGGACGTGGTGGTGCGCTCGCAGGGCGCGCTCGGCCTCGACGCCAACTACGTCCCCGGCTGGGACTGCCACGGCCTGCCGATCGAGTGGAAGATCGAGGAGCAGTACCGCGCCAAGGGCCGCAACAAGGACGACGTGCCGGTGATCGAGTTCCGGCAGGAATGCCGGACGTTTGCGGCCCACTGGCTCGACGTGCAGCGGGCGGAGTTCAAGCGCCTCGGCGTCACCGGCGACTGGGACCACCCCTACGCGACCATGGCCTACCCGGCCGAGGCGGTGATCGCCGACGAGCTGATGAAGTTCTCGATGAGCGGCCAGCTCTATCGCGGCTCCAAGCCGGTGATGTGGTCGGTGGTCGAGAAGACCGCGCTCGCCGAGGCCGAGGTCGAGTACGAGGAGCATGTGAGCGACACCGTGTTCGTCGCGTTCCCGATCCGGCAAGGAGCCGATGATGGGGCCGACGCGGCGCTGGCGGACGCTCGGGTGGTGATCTGGACCACCACCCCCTGGACCATGCCGGGCAACCGCGCCGTCGCGTATTCCAAAAAGATCGCCTACGGGCTCTACCGGGTGACGCAGGCTCCGGCCGAGAACTGGGCGACCCCCGGGCAGACCTACCTGCTGGCCGACAGCCTGGCCGCCACCGTGTTCAAGGCCGCCCGGGTCGAGGCGTTCGAGCGCGTCGGCGACGTGCGCCCGGAGACGCTGGCCGGCCTCACCCTGGCGCACCCGCTCAACGGCCGCGGCTACGACTTCGCCGTGCCGATGCTCGACGGCGACCATGTCACCGACGAATCCGGTACCGGCTTCGTCCACACGGCGCCGAGCCACGGCCGCGAGGATTTCGATCTCTGGATGTCCAGCGGCCGGCTGCTGCAGGAGCGCGGCATCGACCCCGCGATCCCCTACACGGTGGATGCGGACGGCGCCCTGACCAAGGCCGCGCCGGGCTTCGAGGGCACCCGGGTGCTCACCGACAAGGGCGAGAAGGGCGACGCCAACAAGGCGGTCATCGCTGCGCTCACCGAGGCCGGGGCGCTGGTCGCCCGCGGCGTGCTGCGCCACCAGTACCCGCATTCCTGGCGCTCCAAGAAGCCGGTGATCTTTCGAAACACCCCGCAATGGTTCATCGCCATGGACCGGCCGGTGGACAGCCTGGGCAACCGGTCCCTGCGGGAGGTCGCGCTCCAGAGCATCGACGAGACGCAATGGGTGCCGCCCCAGGGCAAGAATCGCATCAACGGCATGGTCGGCAACCGGCCGGACTGGGTGGTCTCGCGCCAGCGCGCCTGGGGCGTGCCGATCACCGTGTTCGTCCACCGGGAAAGCGGTGAGATCCTTAAGGACGCGTCCGTCAACGCCCGGATCCGCGACGCCTTCAAGGAAGAGGGCGCCGATGCCTGGTTCCGGGACGATGCCGCCCAGCGCTTCCTGGCCCCGGACCACGACCCCGCCGCCTACGAGAAAGTCACGGACGTCCTCGACGTCTGGTTCGATTCCGGCTCGACCCACGCCTTCGTGCTGGACGATCCGGAGGCGTTCCCGGCGCTCGCCGGCGTGCGGCGCGTCCGCGACGGCGGCCAGGACCGGGTGATGTACCTCGAGGGCTCGGACCAGCACCGGGGCTGGTTCCAGTCCTCGCTGCTCGAATCCTCCGGCACCCGCGGCCGGGCGCCCTACGACATCGTCCTGACCCACGGCTTCGTGCTCGACGGGAAGGGCCTGAAGATGTCGAAGTCGAAGGGCAACGTCGTCGCGCCGCAGAGCATCATCAAGGATTCGGGCGCCGACATCCTGCGCCTGTGGGTTGCCGCCTCCGACTACACCGACGACCTGCGGATCGGCCCTGAGATCATCAAGACCTTTGCCGAGACCTACCGGAAGCTCCGGAACTCCCTGCGCTGGATGCTCGGCTCCCTGGCGCATCGGATCCAGGGGGATGACGTCGAGGTCCAAAAGATGCCGGAGCTGGAGCGGCTGATCCTGCACCGGCTGGCCGAGCTCGACGGCGAGATCCGGGAGGCCTACGCGACCTACGACACCAAGCGGGTCGTGGCCCTGCTCAACGGCTTCATGACCGGCGACCTGTCGTCGTTCTACTTCGACGTGCGCAAGGACGCGCTCTACTGCGATCCGATCTCGTCGGTGACCCGCCGGGCGGCCTTGCAGGTGATCGACGAGACCTTCCGTCGGGTGGTGGTCTGGCTGGCGCCGGTGCTCGCCTTCACGGCGGAGGAGGCCTGGCTCGACCGCTACCCGTCCGCCGACGGCTCGGTCCACCTGCAGACCCTGCCGGAGACCCCGGCCGAATGGCTCAACGCTCCCCTCGCGGAGCGCTGGCAAAAAATCCGGAAGGTGCGCCGGGCCGTGACCGGCGCCCTGGAGGTCGAGCGCGCGGCCAAGCGCATCGGCGCGAGCCTGGAGGCGGCCCCGACCGTCTACGTTGCGGACCCCGAGCTGCTCGCCGCCCTGGAGGGCTGCGACTTCGCCGACACCTGCATCACCTCCGCGATCACGGTGGAGGCCGGTGAGGGCCCGGCGGAGGCGTTCCGGCTCGACGAGGTGCGCGGCGTCGCCGTGGTGCCGACCC
>NZ_VRVD01000529.1:0-3275 GCF_008040015.1 Methylobacterium sp. WL18
CCTCCGCCGAGCGCAGGCGCGCCCGGCTGGACCTGGCCGAGGGCTTCGAGCAGGCGGTCGCCGGCATCGTCGAGCAGGTCGCGTCCTCGGCCACGGAGCTGCAGGCCACAGCCCGGGCGATGACGGACATCGCCCAGGAGGCCGGCACCCAATCCGGCGCGGTGGCGACGGCGGCCGAGGAGGCGGCAGCCAACGTCACCACGGTCGCGGCCGCCACCGAGGAACTCGGCAGCTCCATCCAGGAGATCGGCCGGCAGGTGCAGGGGTCCACCGATCTGGCCCAGAGGGCCGTCGGCGAGGCCGACCAGACCGCCGCCCTGGTCGCCGAGCTGAGCGCGGCGGCCACCCGGATCGGCGGCGTGGTGCAGATGATCTCGGCGATCGCCAGCCAGACCAACCTGCTGGCGCTCAACGCCACGATCGAGGCGGCCCGCGCCGGCGAGGCGGGCCGGGGCTTCGCCGTCGTGGCCTCCGAGGTGAAGGAGCTGGCCGGCCAGACCGCCAAGGCGACCGAGGAGATCGCCAGCCAGATCGGCCGGATCCAGGGCGTCACCGGCGAGGCGGTCGGGGCGATCGGCACGATCACCGGCCGGATCCGCGAACTGAACGGGGTGGCGAACTCGATCGCCGCCGCGGTCGAGCAACAGGGGGCGGCGACGCGGGAGATCGTCCGCAACATCGCCCAGGCGACCGCCGGGACCAAGGAGGTGACCAGCAACATCGTCGGTGTCGCGGGCGCCTCCGAGCAGACCGGGGAAGCCGCCGGCCAGGTCCTCTCGGCCGCGACCGGCCTGTCCCGCCAATCGGAGCGGCTCGCCGCCGAGGTCGACCGCTTCCTGGCCACCATGCGGGCGGCGTGACGGCGCCCGGCGGTTCGGGCGCTCCAACCCGCCATGCTGTCCCTCATCCGCCCCCCTTCAGGGCCGCCCTGGCCCAGCGTGGGAGACGGTGGGCGTGCGTCCTTCGGCGGGTCGAGCCGCGACCGACCAGACGGCGCGCGGTCTGCCGGGGGATTCGCCGGGCGGGGTGAGCCGCCTGCTCGATCCGTCGTGCGGTAAGAGTTGGTCCGGGCCGCAGGATCGCCCGGGTTCAGGCGGTACGCGCCAGGCCCATCCGGTCCTGCATGACGCCCGGCATCGTCCGGAGCTTGAGCGCCGCGACCCGGTTGTGCCGCGCCATCGCGCGCAGGGCCTCGGCGGTCTCGGGATCGCCGCTCTCCGCCAGGGCCTGCGCGGCTTGCGCCAAGCCGGCGGCGGTGGCGTCGGCCAGCGCGGCGACACGCGGATCGGGCGAGGACGTCGGTCTGGCCATGGTTGTCCCTGATCGAAGGCGTCCCGATCCTCCGAACGAAGGGTTAACAACCGGTAAAGGCCGCGCGCCGGGTCATTTGCGGATCGGAAAGCGCCCGACCAGCCATCCGGCCTCGTCCCGCACCAGCAGGGTCCAGGGCGGCCCCGGATGCGCCTCGGCGATCTCGTCGGCCATCTCGGCGATGACGCTGCGCGCTTCGAACAGGGCTTCCTCGAGGTCGGCGGCCTCGACGCCCGTCGGGTCGTGGAGCGTGATCTCGGCGTTGGCAAGCTCGAAGTAGAAGCGTGCGGCCAAACGGGCTCTCCCCTACGAAAATCCTCGAGAGAGTTCGTCCCTGCGATCGTCTCCGTCTAAACCCCGTAAGATCCGGCCTAATAGAAGAGAAAAAGACTTAGCTTTTAGGCTGCCTGGTCTCTTGCCTGGCCGGAGAACACCGCGGAGGCGGTTGGACCTAAGCCTAGCGAGGTATCCGGCCGCCCTTGGGGCCCGGCAGCCCCGCGGACCGCGCCCGTACCCCGTCCCGCCGACCGGCCCTACGCCTAAGTCATGAGGTGCCGCCCCGCCGCCGCCGCCGTAGACCGGACTCACAGGACGCGCGGTGCGACGAGGCGAGCATGAACATCACGATGGTCGGGTCGGGCTATGTCGGGCTGGTCTCCGGGGCGTGCCTGGCCGATTTCGGCCACAGCGTCGTGTGCGTCGACACCAATCGCGACCGGATCGACGCGCTGAATGCCGGGCGGATCCCGATCTACGAGCCCGAGCTCGGTGCCCTCGTGGCGGAGAACGTCCGCCAGGGCCGGCTGTCCTTCGTCGCCGACCTGGAACTCGCCGTCGCGGAGGCCGACGCGGTGTTCATCGCAGTGGGGACGCCCTCGCGGCGCGGCGACGGCTTCGCCGACCTGTCCTTCGTGTATCAGGCGGCCCGCAGCATCGCCCGGGCGCTGACCCGCTTCACCGTGGTGGTGACGAAGTCGACGGTCCCGGTGGGCACCGGCGACGAGGTCGAGCGGATCATCCGCGAGCTGCGGCCGGACGCCGACTTCGCCGTGGTGTCGAACCCGGAATTCCTGCGCGAGGGCGCGGCGATCTCCGACTTCAAGCGCCCGGACCGGATCGTGGTCGGCACCGAGGATCCCCGCGCCGAGGCGGTGATGCGCGAGGTCTACCGGCCGCTCTACCTCAACGAGGCGCCGATCCTGGTGACCTCGCGGCGCACCGCCGAGCTGACGAAATACGCCGCCAACGCGTTCCTGGCCGCCAAGATCACCTTCATCAACGAGATCGCCGACCTCTGCGAGCAGGTCGGCGCCGACGTCCAGCAGGTCGCCCGCGGCATGGGGCTGGACAACCGGATCGGCGGCAAGTTCCTGCACGCGGGGCCGGGCTACGGCGGCTCGTGCTTCCCGAAGGACACGCTGGCGCTGGTCAAGACCGCCCAGGATGCCGGGACGCCGCTGCGGCTGGTCGAGACCGTGGTGGCGGTCAACGACCAGAGGAAGCGCGGCATGGCCCGCAAGGTGATCAAGGCCTGCGGTGGCGTCCGCGGCAAGACGGTCGCGGTGCTGGGGCTGACCTTCAAGCCGAACACCGACGACATGCGCGATGCGCCCGCGCTCGCGATCGTGGCCGGCCTGCAGGATGCCGGCGCCCATGTCCGCGCCTACGACCCGGAGGGGATGGAGCAGGCCCGGCCGCTCCTGCCGGGGGTGGACTTCGCGCAGGATGCCTACGCGTGCGCGGAGGGGGCGGACGCCCTGGTGATCGTCACCGAGTGGAACGCGTTCCGGGCGCTGGACCTGCCGCGGCTGCACGCCACGATGCGCACCCCGGTCCTGGTCGATCTGCGCAACGTCTACCGGCCCGAGGAGGCCCGGCTCCACGGGTTCGCCTATACCAGCGTCGGCCGCGCCGATGAGCCTGCCGCGTCCCGGGCCGAGCCCGCGGCCCGGCCGCTGCTGGCC
>NZ_VRVD01000052.1:0-16376 GCF_008040015.1 Methylobacterium sp. WL18
AACCCCCCGCCCCCGTCGCCCCGTGGGGCCGGTTTTTGGTAAACCCCCCCGGCCCGTGGCGGGGCGCGGGGGGGCCGGCCCCGCGGCGGGCCCGCGCCCGGGGGTGGCGTACTTCGCCTTGCCCGCGCCCACGGCACGGACACGTCCCTCGCGGCGCCGCGCGACCCGAACGACCGCGTCGTCTACGTCTACCGGGGCTGGACCCTCGACGGCCCCCGGGCCGCGATGGCGCTGGGCGTCCTGCATGTCGTGCGCCGGGCCGGCGCGGTTCTGGGAGCGAACGGGGCCGCGACGCGGCACGAGCTGGCCGTGAAGCTGGTCGTGCCGGCGGGATGCGACGCCTCGCCCGAGGCCGTGATGGCCGCGCTGCGGCGGACCCGAGATTAGGCTCAGGTCTCGATGGAAACGTGCGTCGCCGGGCGTTTCCTGTCTCGCGGTGCCGTTTCCCGGATGCATGCAGCGGCGGCGCTGTCCGCGCCGGGCCCCGGATCATCGTCCCCTGACGTGCCGGATGTCCGGGAAAGGGCCGCGCTTCATACGCCAGGCACGATGCGCCAGGTCTTTGCTTCGCATCGTCCCTTTCCGAAAGCCGGCGCCCGCCTTCCGGAATGACTCTTCAATCCGCGACGATCACCCGGTTCGGCAATTCGTCCGGATCGTGGGGCCCGGCCGGGAGGTGCTGCGCCAGGCAGGCGCCGATGCGCTCCACCGCCACGGTCAGGCCGCCCTCGATCTCGCCGCGCGCCAGCGCCCCGCCGAGTTCGGCCAGGATGCCGTCCCAGGCTTGCGCCGGGATTCGCCCGAGCACGCCGAGATCCGTGACGATCTCGGCGTGGCGCTCGGCCAGGGACAGGTAGAGCAGCACGCCGGTGCGGGACCGGGTCCGGCTCAGGCCCCTGGACCAGAACGCCCGCTGCCCGGCCTCCCGGGCCCGGGCGCTGCGCAGGCTGCGCGGCACCAGGGCGAGGCTCAGCCGCTCGATCTGGCTCAGGCCCAGGATCGCGGCGACCAGGGCCGCCTGCGCGAGCAGGATCGTGACCGCACTCCAGCCGGTCAGCGCGATCAGCGGCCAGGGCAGGATCAGCCCGGCGATCAGGGCGGCGTGCAGCACCACGGAGCGGTAGGCGCCCGCGCGGCGGCCGACCATCACGACGATCTCGCCGGACGTGCCGGATTCGGCCCGGGATACCGCCTGGGCGAGGCGTTCGCGCGCCTCCGGGGGGAGAACGTCCGCGATCCTACCAGTCACCCGAGGCTCCCCCGCCGCCGGAGGAGCCGCCCCCGCCGGAAAATCCGCCGCCGAAGCCGCCGGACGAACCGCCATCCGAGTAGCCGCCGCTCCATCCGCCCGAGCCTGGGCCGGGCAGGAACACGATGCCGCCGCCCCGCCCGGCCCGTCCGCCCCGGTTCATGCGCCAGGCCACGAACAGGACGATCAGGAACAGGGCGATGAAGATCGCGACCTGCCCGGGATCGACCTCGTCGCTGCGGACCTGCGGCTTGCGTTGCCACTCCTGCGCATCCCCCGACAGGATCCCCAGGATCCCGTCGACGCCGGCATCGATCCCGCCGTAATAGTCGCCGGTCTTGAAGCGCGGCGTGATCGCGCTGGCGATGATCACCCGGGACAGCGCGTCCGTCAGCGCGCCCTCGAGCCCGTACCCGACCTCGATCCGAACCTTGCGCTCGCTCGGCGCCACCAGCAGCAGGGCGCCGTTGTTGGTCTTGGCCTGCCCGAGCTTCCAGTCCCGGAACAGGCGGTTGGCGTAATCCTCGACGGTCGTGCCCTGCAGGTTGGGCACGGTCGCCACCACGACCTGGTCCGAGGTCTTGTCCTCGTGCGCCTTCAGCTTGGCCTCGAGCGTCCCGCGCTGGTCCGGCGTGAGGATGCCGGCCGCGTCGACCACGCGGCCGGTCAGCGGCGGGAAGGTCAGGTCGGCTGCCAGCGCGCCGACCGCGTAGACGGCCAGGCACCCGAACAGCACGACCAGCGCGAGGAGGAGCCGCACCACCGTGGTGAGGCTCAAGCCCATGAGCCGCATCGATCTATCCGCGCCGTCTCTAGAACTTCACGTTCGGCGGACGGTCGGAGTTGGGCGTCGCCGAGAACGTCTCCATCGGCTTGGACTCCGGATACATGATCGCTGCGATCCAGCGGCCCGGGATGGTGCGCAGCTCGGTGTTGTAGGCCTGGACCGCGCCGATATAGTCGCGCCGCGCCACGGCGATGCGGTTCTCTGTGCCTTCGAGCTGCGATTGCAGGGCCAGGAAGTTCTGGTTCGACTTCAGGTCGGGGTACTTTTCCACCGTGACCAGCAGGCGCCCGAGGGCCCCCGACAGCTGGTTCTGCGCGTCCTGGAATTCCTTGAACTTCTGCGGGTCGCTCACCGTCGAGGCGTCGACCTTCACGCTCGACGCCTTGGCGCGGGCCTCGGTCACGCCGATCAGCACGTCCTTCTCCTGCTGGGCGTAGCCCTTCACGGTCTCGACCAGGTTGGGGATCAGGTCGGCCCGGCGCTGGTACTGATTCTGCACCTCGCTCCAGGACGACTTCGCCTGCTCCTCCAGGGTCGGCACGCGGTTGATCGCGCCGCAGCCCGAGAGGCCGGTGGCGACCAGCAGGACCGTGAGCGCGCTCAGCAGGCGCGCCGCCGCGGAGGAGGGGCGCAGGGCGCCGGCATTCAGCATCGAAACCATTCCGGGGAACTCCCTTCCGGGCGAGGCCCGGTACACCGATCACAGTTCCGAGAGATAAGGCCGCGCCTTGTCAAGGTAAGGGCCCCGCCGGATTCACGCTTGAGGGCAGGCGGTGCGACCCGGTAAGGGCCTCGGCAACGGCCGGGACCGGCGCGCGTTCGAGACAGCATGGGCGAGACCGCACGGGGACCCGGGATGGATGCAGAACTCGCCGACCACGTCAGGGCCGCGGCGGCGGCGGCAAGGCGCCACGCGCTGGCCTTCCGGGCGCCTGTGGACAAGGACGCGCTGCCCTGGTCGGTGATCGAGGCGTTCGACGCCCGGGTCCGCGGCCATGTCGAGCGCGACCGGCGGATCGAGGAGGAGCGCGACCGGGTGCTGATCGCCGCCGTGAACCTCGCCGAGACCCCGGGCGAGGAAGGCGAGGGCGCGGTCGCGGCCGCCCGCGCCGACCTCGTGGACGCCATCGACTACCTGGAGCAGGCTGTCCTGCGCTTCGGCGTGGTCAACCGGCAGGGCGCGAAGCTCGGTCACGGCGCGTACGGCCAGCCGGTCGGCGCGCGGGACTGGCGCGGCCCCCCGGGGGCCGCCAAGACGAGGCCGTAGGCATTCGCGAGACGCGTCCGACCGCGGCGACCGTGAGCCGCCTCGACCTGAAGACGCTGCGCCTGTTCGCGGCGATCTGCGAGGCCGGGACGCTCAACGGCGCGGCAAGGCGGGCGGCGATCGCCCCCTCGGCGGTGAGCAAGCGCCTGGCCGAGCTGGAGCGCGCGCTGGGCTGCGCGCTCCTCACCCGCGAGCCCCGGGGGATGCGCCCGACGCCGGCCGGCGAGACGCTGCTGCACCATACCCGTCGGATGCTGGCGAGCGCCGAGCAGATGGCGCTCGAACTCGCCGAGCACGCGCACGGCGTGCGCGGCTTCGTCCGGATGCTCGCCAACCTGTCGGCGATCGTGCAGTTCCTGCCCGAGGACCTCCAGGCCTTCCTGGCCGCGCAGGAGCAGATCCGCGTCGACCTGGCGGAACGGCCGAGCGGCGGCGTGGTGCTGGGCGTCGAGGAGGGCGCGGCCGATCTCGGGATCTGCGCCGGCGGCACCGATACCCGCTCGCTCACCGCCTACCCGTATCGCGGCGACCGCCTGGTCCTGGTGATGCCGGCCGACCATCCGCTGAGCGGGCACGCCGCAATCGCCCTCGCCGACACCCTCGAATACGACCATGTCGGCCTGCACGTGGAGAGCTCGATCTACGCCGCCCTGCGGGACGAGGCCCGGCGCCTCGGGCGGCCCCTGCGCCTGCGGATCCACGTGCCGAGCTTCGACGGGATCTGCCGGATGGCGCAGGCCGGGATGGGCCTCGGCACGATCCCCGAGGGGGTCTTCGCCCTGCTCGGGCCGCAGCTGAACCTCGCCGCGGTGCCGTTGACCGACCCCTGGGCGACGCGGACGCTCACCCTGGTGGTCCGCCCCGGCGCGCTGCCCCCTGCCGCCGCCCTGTTGCTGGATCACCTGCGCACGGCCGGGGGATAGGAGGGGCTTCCGTTCGCGCGCGGAGAACGCAGCCTCGCGCATAGCGTTTGGACATCGCCCGGAAGCCGGTCGTATCCTCCGGGCAAAGACAGGGAGAGAACGACGGTGTCAGGTCCGCTCAGCGGGATCCGTGTGCTGGAACTCGGCCAGCTCATCGCCGCGCCCTTCGCCACCAAGCTCCTGGCCGAGTTCGGTGCCGAGGTGATCAAGGTGGAGGCGCCCGAGGGCGGCGACCCCTTGCGCACCTGGCGCAAGATGCACGGCGACACCTCGCTGTGGTGGTATCTCCAGTCGCGCAACAAGAAGTCGATCGCGGTCAACCTCAAGACGCCGGAGGGGCTCGACATCGTCAAGCGCCTCGCCGCGAGCGCCGACGTTGTGGTCGAGAACTTTAGGCCCGGCGGCCTGGAGAAGCTGGGTCTCGGCTGGGACGTGCTCTCGGCCCTCAACCCGTCGCTCACGATGGTGCGCATCTCCGGCTACGGCCAGACCGGGCCGTATCGCGACCGGCCGGGCTTCGGCGCCATCGGCGAGGCCATGGGCGGGCTGCGCTACACCACGGGCTCCCCCGACAGCCCCCCGGCCCGGGTCGGCGTCAGCATCGGCGACACCCTGGCCTCGCTCCACGGCGTGATCGGCGCGCTGATGTCGATCCTCAACGTCAAGGTCAACGGCGGCGCCGGGCAGGTGGTGGACGTCTCACTGGTCGAGAGCGTCTTCAACGTCATGGAGAGCCTGGTCCCCGAATACGATCTGCTCGGCGAGATCCGGACCCGCACCGGCGGCGCGCTGCCCGGCATCACCCCGTCCAACACCTACCCGACCCAGGATGGCGGCTACGTCGTGATCGCCGGCAACAGCGACCCGATCTTCCGCCGACTGATGACGGCCATCGGCCGCCCCGACCTCGCCGAGGACCCGCGGATGCGCTCGAACGAGGGCCGCTCGCAGCACGCCGCCATGCTCGACGGCGTGATCGGCGACTGGTCGAAGGCCAGGAGCGTCGCGGACGCGCTGGCTGCCCTCGACGCCGCGGACGTGCCGGCGGGCCGGATCTACTCGGTGGCCGACATCGTCGCCGACCCGCACTACCAGGCCCGCGACATGATCCTCCAGGCCGAGTTGCCCGGCGGCACGCAGGTCAAGATGCCCGGCATCGTGCCGAAATTGTCCGGCACCCCCGGGGCGGTGCGCTGGCAGGGGCCGGCGCTCGGCGCCCACACCGACGCGGTCCTGGCCGATCTCGGCCTCGACGCGACCGCGATCCAGACGCTGCGCGACGCGGGAGCCGTGAAATGAGCGACGCCACGATGCTGGTCCAGGAGGTCGCCCCCCGCGACGGCCTTCAGATCGAGTCCGCCTGGGTCGAGACCGCGGAAAAAATCGCCCTGGTGGACGCGCTCTCGGATGCGGGCTTCTCCCGCATCGAGGTCTCGTCCTTCGTCTCGCCCAAGGCGGTGCCGGCGCTCCGGGACGCCGCCGAGGTCTTTTCCGGGATCCGCCGCCGTCCCGGAACGGTCTACGTGGCCCTCGTCCCGAACCCCAAGGGCGCCGAGCGGGCGCTGGCGGCCGGGGTCGGCGAGATCAACCTCGTCGCCTCGGTGAGCGAGACCCACAACCGCGCCAACATGGGCATGAGCCCGGACGACTCAATCGCAGGGTTTTCCAAGATCATGGAGACCGTGAAGGGCTCGGCCGTCCTGACCAACGCCTCCGTCGCCACGGCCTTCGGCTGCCCGTTCGAGGGCGACCAGCCGGTCGACAAGGTCGTCGCGCAGGTGGAGCGCTATCGCGCGCTCGGCATCACCGGCGTGACGCTCGCCGACACCACCGGCATGGCCAACCCGCGCCAGGTCGAGCGCCTCGTCGCCCGCGTCCTGCAGATCGTCCCGGCCGAGCACCTGACGCTGCATTTCCACAACACCCGCGGGGTCGGCCTCGCCAACGTGCTGGCGGCCTGGCAGGCGGGGGCGCGCCGCTTCGATGCGGCGCTCGGCGGCCTGGGCGGCTGCCCGTTCGCCCCGGGCGCCACCGGCAACATCTGCACCGAGGATCTGGTCAGCATGGCCCACGAGATGGGGATCCCGACCGGCCTCGACCTGCCGGCCCTGATCGCCCTGTCCCGGGACCTGCCCCGGCTGGTCGGCCACCCGGTGCCCGGCCAGGTCGCCCAGGCGGGCCGGCCCTGCGACCTGCACCCGGTCCCCCGGGCCGCCTGAGCGAAGGGCGGCCTTAGCCCGATGCATCGGGGGCTCCGCCCCCGAACCCCGCCAAAGGGCTGAGCCCTTTGGAAACCCGTGACTTGAGACACCGTGCGAGGAAGCCGCCCATCTGAAGGCGGTCCCGCGCAGCTGCCCCCGTCTTCGACGGGCGGACCGATCGAGGGAGGAACACGATGGCCATCGCGGTGACCGGCGCCCCCGCGCGCCCAGAGGACGTGACCGAGGCCGGCATCGTCCGGAAGGTGGCGTGGCGGCTGATGCCGCTGATCATGGTCTGCTACCTGTTCGCGTTCTTCGACCGGATCAACATCAGCTTCGCCAAGTTCCAGCTGCAGAGCGACCTCGGCTTCAGCAACGTCGCCTACGGTCTCGGCGCCAGCATGTTCGTGGTCGGCTACGTCATCTTCGAGGTGCCGTCGAACCTGTTCCTCTACCGGGTCGGCGCGCGGCGCTGGATCGCCCGGATCATGATCTCCTGGGGGATCGCCACCGCGCTGATGATCTTCATCCGCACGGAATGGCACTTCTACACCCTGCGCTTCATCATCGGCGCCATGGAGGCCGGCTTCGCGCCCGGCATCCTGTACTACCTGACCCTGTGGTTCCCGGCCTCGCATCGCGGCCGGATCACCTCGTTCCTGTTCGTGGCCTCGGCGTTCTCGGGCATCCTCGGGGCGCCGGTGGCCGGCCTGATCCTCGGGGGCCTCAACGGCGTCGCCGGGCTCGCCGGCTGGCAATGGCTGTTCCTGGCCGGCGGCTTGCCCTGCCTGCTGCTCGGCGCCCTGGTGCTGATGCGCCTCGACGACCGGATCTCCGATGCGCGCTGGCTGTCGCAGCCGGAGAAGGACCTGCTGTCCGCCCGGATCGCCCACCACAACCGCGAGATCGGCGACCATTCGCTCCTCGGCGCGCTGCGCCAGCCGGGCTTCCTGATGATCGGGCTGGTCTACTTCCTCCTCCAGATCGGCTCCTACGGGCTGAACTTCTGGGGGCCGGACCTGATCAAGACCGCCAGCGGCAGCAGCGCCGCCTATGTCGGCCTCCTCACGGCGGTCCCGTACATCTGCGGCGCGATCAGCATGGTGGTGGTCGGGCGCCTGTCCGACGCCTCGGGCGAGCGGCCGAAGTTCGTCGCCGCGCTGGCGATCGCCGCCGCCATCGGGTTCTTCACCGCCGGCCTGTTCGACCGGCAGATCGTGCCGCTGATGATCGCGCTGGCGCTGCTGGGATCCGGCATCGTCGCCTCGATCCCGACCTTCTGGACCCTGCCGGCAAAGCTCGTCACCGGCGTCGGCGCGGCCGGGGGCATCGCGCTGATCAACACGCTCGGCCAGTTCGGCGGCATCGTCAGCCCGGTGATGGTCGGCTGGGTCAAGGACCTGACCGGATCGACCACGCCGGCCCTCTACGTCATCGGGTCGCTCTGCCTGGTGGCGGCCGGCCTCCTGCTGTTCGCCATGCCGGCGAGCCTGCGCCGGAGCGACCGCGGCCCTTGAACGGCTTGCCGAACCGCTACTGCGGACTGAGCCCGACGGCGTAGCGGAAATCGCTGGGCGTCAGGCCGAAGCGGTTCTTGAAGCGGCGCGTGAAGTAGACCCGGCTGGTGAAGCCGCAGCCGGCGGCCAGGGTCGCGATCGTCAGGTTGGTGAAGGCCGGGTCGATCAGGCGGTCGGCGGCGACCTCGAGCCGGCGTTGCCAGATCCAGTCGGAGACGTCCTGGCCCCGCTCGTGGAACAGCTGCTGCAGCCGGCGCGGCGACACGCCGACCGCGGCCGCCAGCTGAGACGGATCGAGGCTCGGATCGCCGAGGTTCGCCTCGACATGCGCCTTGGCCCGCTGGACCAGCACGTTGCCGCCGAGCGGCTGCGGCAGGTCCTGCGCCATCCGCTCGGCGATGCTGGCGACGATCAGGTCCACGCCGATCGACCCCATGCGGGCGGCCGCGACCGGGTCGAGCTGGTGATGCATGCGGCTCAACTCCGCGAAGTAGCCCATCGCCAGGGTCGCGGTGGCCAGGTCCGCGCCCACCGTCCGGGCCGCGTAGCGGTGGGCCGGCCCGAGCACGCCCTCCAGCCGTTCGCGCGGAATCTTCAGGTACAAGGATCGATTGCCCGGGCTCGTCGTCATCACCGTCGGCTGATGCTCGATCACCACCAGGTCGCCCGGCCGCTGCGTCGAGACCCGATCCCGCTGCGCGATCGTCGTGGTGCCGGCGAGGGTGAGGCCCACGCTGATCCAGCCGTCGTCACCCAGACGGCGGATCTTGGCAGGTGTCGCCTCGCTGCGCAGCGGGCCCTCCGAGACCCGGGTCATGGTGAGCGGACCGAGCGTGGCGATCTCCAGCCTGGCCTCGAAGGGCGCGGCGTCGAGCTGCTCCTGTTCGAGGGGCAGGCGCTGCTCTTCCAGCGTCTCCAGCCATCGTTTGAATCGAACATCGATAGGAATATTATCTGTCGAAAACAATAATTTCATAAGTATATTTCCGTTTTCGGCGATGGCAGACGCCGGACAACGGCGCGACAGACCTCTGAAATATTTGGGCTGAACCTCGATCTGTTGCTGAAAACTGTGCTATAAAATTCAGTACTTGCCGGATTATCAAAGTCGTGAAGACGGTGTTTTGTCCTTGTATACAAAAAATTTCATCGTGTATGCAAGCGGAGTACCACGAGGCGAATGCGATCTTGTGTCCCGCGGGCGGGGCGATCCCCGACTGCCCTCACTCTGCCCGGAACAGGGACCGGACCGCGTGCGGCGGCGGCGATGAGACCGCCGGGGAATCCTATCGCCGCCGCGTCGGATCGTCGGGCCGCTCCGCCGTGTCCAGGAGGGCCGCGACCCGGTACTCCCGCGGAGACAGGCCGTGGCGCTCCTTGAACCGGCGGGCGAAATGGGCCTGGCTGGCGAAGCCGCAGCCGAAGGCCACGGCGCCGATCTGCAGATGCGCGCAGCTCGGGTCGGCCAGGCGCTTGGCGGCCGCCACGAGGCGGCGCTGCCAGATCCAGTCGGAGATGTGCTGGCCGCGCTCGTGGAACAACTCCTGCAGCCGGCGCAGCGACACGCCCACCGCCGCCGCGAGTTGGGGCGGGTCGAGGGTCGGGTCGCCGAGGTTGGCTTCGACGAAGGCCTTGGCGCGCTGGACCACGACGGTCCCGTGCAGCGGCTGCGGCACCTCCTGGGCCATCCGCTCGGCGATGCAGGCCACGATCAGGTCGAGCCCGATCGTCGACATCCGCTCGGCCGAGTCCGGATCGAGCCGGTGGCGCACCTGGATCAGCTCGCGGAAGAAGGTCGATGCCAGGCTGGTCGAGGCCATCTCCGCCCCCATCGACAGCGCGGTGTAGAGGCGGGTCGATCCGAGCATGCTCTCGAGGCGTTCGCGCGGCAATTCGAGGAACACGGCTTGGCTGCCCGGGCTCGTCGTCACCACGGACGGCCGGTGATCGAGCACCACGATGTCGCCCGGCTTCTGGACCGAGTCCCGGCCGTCCTGAAGGCAGGTCGACCTGCCGGAGAGCTTGAACAGCACGACGGCCATGCCGGCCCGGTCGTGATGGCGCGCGGCATTGGGGGTCGTCTCGTTGCGCAGGGCGCCCTGCGTGACCCGGGTCATCCGCAGGGTGCCGACGTTGGCGAACTCCATCTTGCCGGCGAACGGGCTGTCGTCGAGGCGCTCGATCTCGATCGGCACCAGCCGCTCGAACAGCGTCTCCCGCCAGATCTTGAAGCTGCTCTTCGGGTGAAGGTTGTCGGTCGAGAATACGGGCTGCACGGGTGCTGTCCCTGGCGATGCCGGGCGATGTGGTGGTTTACGGGATGCTCAAGAGGGTCGCGTGGCGGTACTCCCGGGGGGCCATGCCGTAGCGTTCCTTGAAGCGGCGGGAGAAGTGGGCCTGGCTGGCGAAGCCGCAGCCGAAGGCCAGGGTTCCGATCGGCAGGTGGGCGCAGCCCGGGTCGGCCAGGCGCTTGGCCGCAGCCTCCAGCCGACGCTGCCAGATCCAGTCGGAGATGTGTTGGCCGCGCTCGTGGAACAGTTCCTGGAGCCGGCGCAGGGACACGCCCATCGCCGCCGCGAGCTGGGGCGGGTCGAGGGTCGGGTCGCCCAGATGGGCCTCGACATGGGCCTTGGCCCGCTGGACCACGACGGTCCCGTGTAGGGGCCGGGACACCTCCAGCGTCAGGCGCTCGGCGATGCTGGCGACGATCAGGTCCACGCCGACCGACGCCATGCGGGCGGCCGAGTCGGGGGCGAGCCGGTCGCGCAACCGGACAAGCTCGTGGAAGAACTTGACCGTCAGCCCCGTCGAGACGACGTCGGCACCCATCGTCAGGGATGTGTAGAGCCGGGTGGACCCGAGCACGCTCTCCAGGCGCTCCCGGGGCAGCTCCAGGAACATGGACTGGCTGTCCGTGCCCGACTCGTGCGCGGCCGGACGATGATCGATCACCACGAACTCGCCGGGGCGCTGCACCGAACTGCGGTCATCCTGGCTGCGCATCGACGTGCCGGCGAGCTTGAAGATCACCACGACGGTGCCGTCCTTGCCGTTGCGCCGGATCAGCCCGCGCGTCGCCTCGCTGCGCATGGCGCCGTGCGCGACGCGGGTCAGCACCAGCGGGCCGACGCTCGCGGCTTCCAGCTTGGCCCGGAAGGGGCGGTCGTCGAGGCGCGTCTGCTCGAGGGGGACACCCCGCCCGACGAGCGACTCCCGCCAGCGCCGAAAGCTGTTCAGGGGGTTAAGACCCTCTGTCGAAAACAATGCTTCCATAAGTAAATTTTTCGACCGAACGGCATTTCGCGCGGCCGGAACAAGGGATCCGCGTCACCAGACAAGCGCCGCCCGACACATATTGTATATTATTTTCAGCCTCAAGGGATGCATTTGAGCAACCTGAGGTGAACTTGGCAACTCACCGCCGGTGGGACGCCTCGCGGCTGTCGATCACTGGGGCGGACCTTCGGGCCGTCGGTCGGCGGACGTGGGGTATTGATGACGCGAGATTGAACAGCAGCGCCTCACATGATCAACGAACCCGAACCCCGCTCATCCTTCCTGCTCGAGAAAGTCGGCGCGATCGTTGCGGCCTACGTGTCGCGAAACCCTGTGGGGGCAGGGGATTTGCCGGTGCTGATCGATCAGGTCCATGCCGCGATCGCGGTGCTCCAGCGCAAGCCCGCCGGCTCCGCCACGTCCTGGACCGGCCCGGCCGCCGCCGAGGTCGAGGCCTCGATCGGCGAGGACGGCCTGATCAGCTTCATCGACGGCCGCTCGTACAAGACGCTGAAGCGCCACCTCACCGCCAACGGTCTCACCCCGGAGCGCTACCGCGCCAAGTTCGGCCTGCCGGCCGACTACCCGATGGTGGCCCCCGGCTACGCCAAGCGGCGCTCGGAGATCGCCCGGGCGATCCAGCTCGGTAACCAGGCGGCCTGAGCGATGGCCTGCGCCATGACCCATCCGGTTCACGGGCAGCCCGAGACGGATCGCTCCGGGGAGATCCTGGAGCGGATCGCCGGAACGCTCCGCATGCCGGTCGCCGCCTTCCTGCCGGACGAGCCCGAGCCGCGCGAGGCCGTGGCTCAGGCGGCGGATCTCGTGACGGCCTTCATGGCGATCGAGACCGTCGCCGCGCGCCGCACCTGCCTCGCCTTCGTGCGAGCCATGGCGCGCCCGTGAGGTCTCGGGAAACCGGGGCCGGAACAGATGGGGCCGTTTCCGCGGGGTGCGGAAACGGCCCTGTCCGTCGTCATGCTTGTCCGTCGATTGCGGGGCTCGACCCCGCCGATACCCGCGGCGTCAGAACACGTGGCGCAGCAGGAAGAACAAGGTCGCGGCCAGCGTGATGGCGGCCGGCAGGGTCAGGATCCAGGCGAGCGCCATGTTGCGCACCGTGGCCATCTGCAGGCCCGAGCCGTTGGCCGCCATCGTCCCGGCGACGCCCGAGGACAGGATGTGCGTGGTCGAGACCGGCAGGCCGTAGAGTTCGGCGAGCCCGATCGTCCCCGCGGCGACCATCTCGGCCGAGGCGCCCTGGGCGTAGGTGAGGTGGGTCTTGCCGATCTTCTCGCCCACCGTGACGACGATGCGCTTCCAGCCGACCATGGTGCCGAGGCCTAGCGCCAGGGCGACGCAGACCTTCACCCAGCCCGGGATGTAGCGGGTGCCGTTGTTGAGCAGCCCGGTGTAGCTCTTCAGGGTCGTCGTCTCGGCCTCGGAGAGACCCGCGCCGGCGTTGGGCAGCAGCCGCACCGCGTCGGCGGTGAGGTACATGGCGCTGCGCAGGTTCTCGGTCTGGGCGGCCGGGACGGTGCGGATCGCGCCGTAGTTCTTCACGCTGGTGGCGATGTCGGTGGCGAGCGCGGAGAGCGCGGCGTAGACCGGCGGCTGGTTCAGGTCCTTGGACTTGAGGGCGTCCGTCACCGTCCGGCGCGCCTGTGCCGCCTCCGGCTGGGGAGCGCCGGCGGCCCGGGCGGAGAACACCTGGCTCGCCGCCGCCGAACTCTGGATGAAGGCCGGGGTCGTGTCGTCCGACATGGTGCGGTTCAGCGCGTAGGCGGTGGGTGCCGCGCCGATCAGGATCAGCATGATCAGGCCCATGCCCTTCTGGCCGTCGTTGCCGCCGTGGAAGAACGACACCAGCGTGCAGGTCAGGATCAGGAGGCCGCGGATCCACACCGGCGGCGGCGTGTCGCCCTTGGGAGCCTCGTAGAGGTCCTTGCGGCGCACCGCGAATTTCAGGGCCAGCAGCAGCAGCGCCGCGAGGGCGAAGCCGCACAGGGGCGAGAACAGCAGCGCCTTGAACACGTTGAAGGCCTGGTTCCAGTCGACGCCGGCGGTGCCGTCGCCGCCGCCCATCAGCTGGTTGGCGAGGCCGACGCCCAGCACCGAGCCGATCAGCGCGTGCGACGAGGAGTTCGGCAGGCCGAAAGCCCAGGTCCCGAGGTTCCAGATGATGGCGGCGAGCAGCAGCGCGAAGATCATCGCGTAGCCGGCCCCCGAGCCGACATGCAGGATCAGCTCCACCGGCAGCAGGGTGACGATGGCGTAGGCCACCGCGCCGGAGGACAGCATCACCCCCAGGAAGTTGAAGAAGCCCGACCAGACCACCGCCACCAGCGGCGGCATCGAGTGGGTGTAGATCACGGTGGCCACCGCGTTGGCGGTGTCGTGGAACCCGTTCACGAACTCGAAGGCGAGGGCGATCAGCAGCGCGAGCCCGAGCAGCGCGAAGGCCCCGTAGGCCAGCGGCGCCTCGCCGACGGCGTTCATGTCGGCGATGAGGCTCACCACCGCGTAGCCGAGCCCAGCCACCAGGACCGCCAGGAAGGCGACGACGCCCCCCAGATGGATCCCGTGCTCGAGGCGCGGACCGCCCGCGGGCCTGCTCCCCACCCCGTGTTGCGGAATGACGGCGGAATCGGACATGGGCCCTCGCGTTGAATCGTCTTCGGAAGCGGGCCGGGATTAAGATTATGGGATGACGTTTCAGTGACGTTTTGTCGGATGTATTCAGCGAAGCATTATATTCGTGCGTCCACCGCCAACGATCCGAAAATATCAATCCGGACGAAGTCTATTCCGCCCTCTTCGAGGTCTGGGTCGCGGTGTTTACTGGTACGACCGCCCCGGGTCCCCGTACCGAGACCTGACATCCGTCCGGCGATGGTCCGCGTCGATCGAAAGGCCGGCGTCGGGCGCGGGGGACGCGTGAAGCTTTTGTGGCGGTGCGGTCGCGGCGCCGGAAGCATAGCGCAAGATGATCCGACCCTGGATTTGTGCCGGCTAATATATCGTGCTGTTGCCGCCGGGATACACGCGATGATTCAGGGCTTTGTGAATGGATTATGACGCATTCGCGTTCGTGGAAGTGGCTAAATCTCCCGCCGCAGGCCGAATGGCCGCGGGCTTGGGGGCCAGGAATGAACGTTCGCTATGGGGTCTCGATCGCGGCCTTGATGGTCGCCGCGTGCGGGTCGGAGGTGCAGGCGCAGACCGTCAACACGACGGCCTCCGACGTCAACGTGCTCAACCTGCTAGCGCCCTACCTGGCGCTCAACGGGACGGCGGCCGGGCAGGCGACGCTGACCCTGAACCTGGCGCAGACCATCGCGCTCAACACCGGCGCGGACCTCGCCCGGCAGCAGGTGGCGATCAGCGACAAGAACCTGCTCAGTGCGGCGAGCAACAGCCTGTCGTCCTCGGGGCTCGGCAGCTACGGCGTCGCGGCCAACATCGCCGGCGGCCTGCCCGGACAGATTCCGATCAACGGCATCGTCCCGCAGCAACCGGTCGGCGGCCTCGGTGCGCAGCTCGGTCCGATCTACCAGCGCGGGACCGCCCAGGGCGTGAACGGCGCCCTCGGCAGCGTGGTCAACCTGCTGGTCAACGCCAACACCTTCACGGGCAACAACCTCGGCGTCGCCAAGAACTACTTCGCCAACGGCGCGGCCAACAACCCGAGCGTGACGCCGGCCAACTACGTGGCGGTGCCGGCCGTGGCGCCGGCGGGTTACAGCCTGCCCACCGCCAACGGCCTGCCCAACACCACCAACAGCGTCTACGACCTCGCCTACGGCGTCACCAACACCCAGCCCGGCCAGGACGTGTACGGCTCGTCGCGCCCGGTCCAGGTCGCACCCGGCCGGATCAACCCGTTCGATCCGACGGCGCTCACCGGCCTCGCGACCAACGCCTCCTTCCCGAGCGGGCACACCACCTACGCGTTCACCAGCGGCTACCTGCTGGCGATGCTGGTGCCGCAGCAATATCAGAACGTGCTGCTGCGGGCCTCCGAGTACGGCGAGAGCCGGATCGTGCTCGGCGTCCACTATCCGCTCGACGTGATCGGCAGCCGGGCGCTGGCGGCCTACGACCTGGCCCAGGCGTTCACGAACCCAGCCTACGTCAACAACGCCGCGGTGACCGGCGTCGCGATCAACCTGCCGAACCAGTTCGTGCAGGCGCAGGGGCAGCTCCAAGCCTACCTCGCCGCCCAATGCGGCAACACCGTCGCGGCCTGCGCGGGTGGCGCCGCCAACACCGCCGGCAACCCCTACGTGCCATCCGGGGCCAACCAAGCCGCCTACCAGCAGCGCCTCACCTACGGCCTGCCGACCCTCACCTTCACCCAGGCCCCGCGCGAGGCGGCCCCGGCGGGCGGCCCCGACGCCGCGATCCTGCTGGCCCCGCTCTACGGCGGATCGACCGCGGCCGCCCGCACGCTCGCCCCGCAGGGCGGCCTCTATGGCCAGCTCTCGACCGCCACGATCAACCAGATCGTGGTCAACACGCAGACCAACGCGCTCGCCGCCTTCTACGGCAGCCCGCTCAGCTACTGGAGCCGCATCGACCTCTATTCCGCCGCCGGCTATTTCGGAGCCGTCACCGGCACCCTGCGGATGGACACGAGCGACCGCCTCGGCATCGATGTCGGAATCGGCAACGGCGGCGCGCTCTACGCCAACGGCACCATCGCGGGCACCGTCTCGGTCGGGGCCGGCGGACTGCTCGGCGGCTCGGGCACGCTCGGCGGCCTCAACGCCCTGTCGGGCGGTATCGTGGCGCCGGGCAACTCCATCGGCACCCTCAACGTCGCCGGCTCGGTCGCCTTCGCGCCGGGCTCGGTCTACCGGGTCGAGGCCAACGCAGCCGGACAGGCCGACAGGATCGCGGCCGGCGGTGCCGTGACCCTCAGTGGCGGCACCGTGCAGGTCGTGGCCGCCTCCGGCGCCTACAGCCCGCGAACCACCTACGCCATCCTGAGCGCGGCCGGCGGCGTCTCGGGACGGTTCGACGGGGTCACGGCGAACCTCGCCTTCCTCAGCCCCGGCCTGCGCTACCTGCCCAACGACGTCGCCCTGACCCTGACCCGCAACGACGTCCCGCTGGCCGCCGGCGCCACCGGCCGCAACGGCGTCGCGTCCGCC